>JAGQWH010000239.1 GCA_020437545.1 Ignavibacteriota bacterium | reverse complement strand
TATTATTTTATCAAAACCATTCTTTTGTTTTCTGTAAAGTCATCTGTTTCCAGACGATAGAAATATACTCCGCTTGAAAGAGCAGTTCCTGCATCTTTGGCAGAAAAAGTTACTTCGTAAGTACCGGCATTCTGATTCCGGTCAACCAAGGTTGCGACTTCATTTCCCAAAGCATCATATACTTTCAGCTTTACAGATCCTGCTTTTGGGATCTGATAATTAATTACAGTATTCGGATTGAAAGGATTTGGATAATTCTGTCCGAGTGAATATCCTTCGGGAATTACACTGCTTATCTGGCTAATTCCGATCTCATCTATATTAACAGGTGCAGTCCATATCTGATATACTCCTGTATTATCATCCATCCAAACAGGCCATAATTTATTACCTGAAGAAGTGATGCCGATATTGTCTCCCTGATTTCCTGATCCTGCGCCTGCAATACCTTTCGGTTTGAAATTATGATCACTGATCTGATAATCAATCCAGCTGTCTCCGCCGTCCGTGGATCTTGATAAATACACCTGCGATGAGTCGAGACTAATATTCCTGTTATCAAAATAAACTACATTTACTCCTCCGTTCTCATCTACAGTTATTGCCGGCAGGACCTGTATCTTTCCGTTATTGATCGGATCCTGATTGACTCTTACACCTGCTGACCAGGTCTGACCTTCATCAGTTGATCTGTGAAAAACTATATCTGGATCTGTTCCGGCCGGAGCCAGATTTTTTTCAGCAGTTACGATATATATCCATCCATTCCTTGAACCTCCTGTTTTATCTACTGCCATAGAAGGATAACCATTGACACGTATGCCCCATGGCTGGAGGGATGATGATTTTATGCCGTTACATTCATAAGCGCATTCATTTACGCTCCAGCTTACACCTCCGTCTGTGGAAGTACCGAAGCCTATACATACTTCTGTGAAAGGAGAAGTAAGAATTGATGAAGCCCAGCTGCAGTAACTTTTACCATTTGGTCCGACTACCATTACAGGACCGAGAGACTGACGGTTTGGTAATGAATTATTTACCTGAGTTACGGCAGACCAGCTAACTGCACCGTTTGTAGTATGAGAAATTGAAATAGGAAATGGGTTTGTGAATTTCGTCCAGACCAGATATGTTCTGCCGTAATAAGCGCTTGTAGGAACGTCGTCAGTTGCAGGACTTCCTTTATCCTGATCATTTCCTGCGATCTGATAATTTGATGACCATGACTGTCCTAAATTAGTGGAATAGTTTGAATACATTCCAATAACAAATCCGCCCTGATGAGTCAGAATTAATCTTCCGTCTTTGTCAATTATAGGTCCCGGATCACCTCCGTGATTTGAAAGTGGTGAGCCGGTGCAGGTGTCATTTCCTGTCCATGTAAGTCCACCGTCAGTTGTTACATAAACTCCCTCGCTTTTAAATGCAAAATTTATTGTAAATGCACTGGCAAACATAATCATCGGGTTTGTAGGATGAGTAACTATTGCAGGTTCTATTTGATTGGTGGAAGAAGGATATAATCTGAAATTAGGAACCTGTGAATTTATGCTACCGGATATCATAAATGAGATCAGTAACAACAAAAAATATTTTATCAAATTCATATTTAGAAATTTTTTTAAATGTATGAAACGGAACTGATGATTTTAGATAATTTTTATTTTTTAAAAATGTATGAAAGATTTATTCCGCCGAAAAAATTATATGGAATACCCGCATCATAATATTCCTTACGGTCAGAATTAATATTTATAAACGCCACATATTTTTCATTTGTAATGTTACCGAGACCTGCAAAACCGGTTACCATCAAACTGTTAAACTGCAGATTCGCACCTACCTGTGTTCCGAGCAAAGTGTATGAAGCAGTCTTGAATTGCTCCTGATTTTTATCATCGACAAACATAGACCCTACGCTCTGAACTGTACCTTTTACAAAAAAAGTATAAAACTTCTTATAAACATAATTGTAAGCGATCTCTGCTGTTACATTGTTTATGGGGTTACTTGGTTCTTTATTCCCGGAATAATCTTCATCGACAATATTTGCGCTTGCATCAATGCTTCTTGCCTGGTAATCAAGATATCTGAAATCCGAATACGTATATGTTCCTTTAAAGGTAAGTCCTTTTGTAATTGTGGAATTCACTCCAAATTCCAGTCCGGTTCGTTTAACGGTTGCAGCATTTCTGTAATATACATTGCCGTCAACAGTAAAAGGCACAATCGCATTATCGATCTTTGTTTCAAATAACGAAAGTTCAATAAATGTATTTGTGAAAACGTTACTTCTATTATTAATGATCTCACCTTTGTATCCGAGTTCATAGCTTTGTGTGTTTTGCGGTTCGAGATCAGGATTGATAAGTTTCAAACCTCCGTCAGAAGAGAACGGATAGTTATCAAGTTCATTATTAGCCGGAGTATCAAAGCCCCAGCCAAAGGATCCGTACACTGACATAAAAGGATTGAATTTATAGTTTATAGCTATCTTTGGTGTAAAACCATCAAACACTCTTGAAGTGTCCTGAAAACCCGCGAGTTGATTGGCTGCATCAGTTTTGATCCTGTCATATCTTCCGGTTATAAGTAATGACAGATAATCCTTGTAAATATAAAACTGTTCGGTGAAATAAAAACCGATGTTTGTTATAGTTTCATCATTCAATGCCTGCAGTTCATCACCTTTGATCCCGCCAATATTGTTGAATTCAGAAACCGGACCTGTCTGATAATACAGATCACCGCCTATGGAAAATTCATTATTGCGGTTTGCAATTTCTGAGTTATTGATCCATCTGAAATTAGAGCCGACACCATATCTGTTAATAATTCTGTAAGTTGCAGATGGTCTTGTAAGTTCTTTTATAGTACCGTAACCCGTTAATTCAATAAAATTATTATAATTCTTTCCGAATTTGGTATTGTAGGTTACGCCGAGTCTTCCTTTTTTAGAGATCCTTTTTGTATCCCTGCTTTCATCACGGGGATTTGCCTGAAGATAATTCTCATCAAACTGTTCCTTTGTAAGAGATCCGGGAAGCTTAAGAAGTCCGTTCACATAATATCCGTAAAGTGAAATTGTCGATACGGGATTCAGATCAGCTTCATAGATCGAGTTGAATCTTGTCTGATATTCCTGATTGTGCGCTCTGTAACCATTATAATTTTCGTAACTGTAAGTCGCCATGAATCTTTCATCATTGGAAGTCAGACCGAATTTCAATCCGTTTTTTCTCAGATCATATGAACCGAATTCATTGTCTGATAATACAAAAGGTCTCGGGAAATATTTATCCGTAAAAAAATTGATGACACCACCCGGAGCATTTGTATACAGAGAAGTCATATTTCCTTTGACTACCTCGACCTTGCTTATGGCGGTAAAATCGAGTGCTTCCAGTCTTGTCTGACCGTCAGGTTCAGATTCCGGAATTCCGTCGAGAAGAATCCTTACACCGCGGATACCGGTATTGGATCTTGTACCAAATCCTCTGATGGATACGCGCACGTCATGATTTCCGTATCTTGGCTGAAGCCAGAGTCCGGGAATGTTTGTCAGAATGTCATTTACACCCTGTTTTCTTGAGATCTGCCACTGACTCTGATCAACTCTCTGAACTGAATAGGGTATATCTATCACTTTTTGCCTGGTTCTCGTTGCAGAGATGACTGTCTCATCCACTTCATACTTAACAGTATCCGGTGAATCAGGCGCATCCAGAACATCCTGAGCATCCTGAGCTTTTATTGCTTCAAAAGAGCAAAAAAGCAGAATTAATAATATTATATATGAAAATTTCATTTATCGGTTGGTTTATTTGTAAAATTAATTATACTGAAACAGGATTGAAATCCAAATAAGAATTTAAAATATAAATTTGAGATAAATCCAATTTGATTAAGGATAATGGAACTTTGTAATTTCTAACAAAGCATTTTTGATATTCTGAGGGATTTCAGAAAAGATTGATCTACAAAATTTTGATGACTACTGTATAAAGAGGATCTGAAGATTGAGAAATTTGTTTTTGTGAATTTTGCAGATTCCGGAATCTTGTGATTTGAGTTTTTTCTTTTGAAAGCGTATGTTGAATGTCTTCCGGATTGGGTTCTAAAATTTAATTCTGAAAACGTAAAGTTAACATATTCAGGACTCTCTTCAGCCGAATAAATTTCATAAGCTAAAGAATTTTCATCGAATATTATGACTCTGTCTCCGGATGATCCGGTTTGAAAATTATGTGTATTAAAACATAAATTCCATAACAGACATAAACTAAATAAATAAAATAATCTGGTCAACACAACAGTAATTTTTTATTATTAAATTTTTCTCTCTAAACACACTATTCACTCTAAACACACCATTCACTCTAAACACACTATTCACTCTAAACACACTATTCACTCTA
>JAGQWH010000238.1 GCA_020437545.1 Ignavibacteriota bacterium | reverse complement strand
TCAATACTCAATACTCAATACTCAATACTCAATACTCAATACTCAATACTCAATACTCAATACTCAATACTCAATACCTAATACCTAATACTCAATACCTAATATTCAATACCTAATACTCAATACCTAATACTTAATACCTATTACCAAAAGGACTGAACCTGATCGTTCAGTCCTTTTTTATTTGTAAAGCATCACTTACTTCATTTTCATTCCTCTTTTTATACAATTTATTTAACATTAAAATTTTATTTCTTTAATATTTTTCCTAAAGATATTTAAGACTCTTCCGGCAGAAGTATAAGATTCAGGCTGTTAATCAACTATTTGGAGAGAAATAATTTTTTTAAAATTATAATAAAACCCTAAAACCCGGATAATTTTTCTTTGGACAAACATTTTATAACTATTAAATTGGTTTCAAGGCGTTCCGATAGTTTTATATTTTATATATTTTATAATTTTTTCCCTCTGTTCACATATCTTTTTCAAATATCGTAACGCCTACGAAATGATCTGATCCGGAAAATAAAATTTCCGATCTGAATATTGGACAGAGGGATCTGATATTGCTTTGTTTATTTTGAAATATGTTCTTTAAAAAAGTTTAAATTTATAAATAAAGTATTTACTAAATAATCAATCATTGAAAGGTGAAAAAATGAAAAAACTATTTCTTTACAGCTTTGTTATCTTATCTTTTATCCTTTCCGGAAGCGGAAAGGCTTATTCGGCAAATGAATATTTCAGAAGCATAACTTCAGGCAACTGGAATTCACTTTCGACTTGGCAAATGTCAACTAACAACGGTTCAACCTGGATTCCGGCAAGTATTATACCTGACAGCACAAGTGGTATTATCACAATACAGTCAACACACACTGTGACAGTCACAGTAAATGCAAGTGCAGATCAGCTTAGCATTACAGGAGGTACACTTTCAATAAATTCGGGAATTGAATTTACATACCAAAATGGTAACCTGACATTAAGTACCGGAAACACAATTTCAGGAACAGGTACTTTTAAAACACGTGGTACGTGTATTCTGGATATCAAAAACGGTTCGACTTTCAGTGCTAATTTTAAAGTAAATACAGGTAAAACTTCAGCTTCGGATTATGGATCTCCGTATATTGGAAGATTTTTCGGAAATGTTACCGTTGATACTGGAGCTGAATTAAATGTACTTAACGGCGGCTATGATCTTGAAGTTTATGGTACTATACTTAATAACGGTATAATTTCCGGTTCAGGTACTTCAAAATTGATTGTACGGGGTCTTAGCCTTGTCAATAATAATTCAATGACAGTCGGACATCTTGCATTTGATACTTCTTCTACAATTACAGGAGCAGGCTCTTACACAAACGGTACCGTTTTCATAAACGCTTCAGGAAATGTAAGTCTGGGTAATAATGTTACTTTTTCTCCTTCAGCAAGCTTTACTATAAATAATGGTGGGATATTAAATCCAAACAATTTTACATTTACAATTAACTCAGGAACTTTACTTGCTAATTCCGGAAGTACATTATTGAATTCCGGTTTACTCAGGACTCAGGGAGCAGTTGATCTTAATGTTAGAAATGGTTCAAATTTCAATACTAATGTTAAAATAAACACCGGAACAACCAGAGGATATGATTCAGGACCTCCTTATACAGGAAAATTGTATGGAAATGTAACGGTTGATGGCGGTGCTGAATTGAATGTAATTTCCAGCGGATATTTTCTTGAGGTATATGGTACTGTTGTTAATAATGGAACTATCTCCGGACCCGGATCAACTTTTATTATGAGTGGTCCAAGTCTGGTAAATAATAATTCTATGACTTCTACAAATTTTAATATGGATTCTACTACTTCCATTTCCGGTGCAGGATCATTTACAAATAATACGATCAGTATAGTGGGAACCGGAAATGTAAGCTTACAAAGTAATATTACTGTCTCTCCCATTACTTACTTTGCTGTTAATAATGCCGGCGGAATATTAAATCCTAATTCCTTCACATTTAAAATTAATTCCGGTGCATTTTATGCTAATCCGGGAAGCACAATATTGAATTCAGGAATGATCAGAACTGAAGGAACAGTTACACTTAATATCAGAAATGGTTCCTTTTTTAATGCTCCTTTGACAGTTGCAACCGGTACTACAAAGTTGTATGATACGGGATTTCCTTTTGTCGGAAAATTATACGGAAATGTAACAATAAATGCAGGTGCTGTTTTAGAAGTTCCTCCAAGCGGGTATTTTGCAAAGGTTTATGGTAATGTTTTAAATAACGGAACAATTTCCGGAGCCGGATCTACCTTTATCATGAGCGGTCCAAGTCTTGTAAATAATAATTCAATCTCTTCCGCTGTATTTAATATGGATTCAACTACTTCTATTTCAGGGGCAGGTACTTTTACAAGTAACGAGATCCATATAATGGGTACAGGAAATGTAAAATTACTGAGTAATATTACCGTTTCTCCGGTTAATTATTTTGCTGTTAATAATGCCGGAGGTATTTTAAATCCGAATTCATTCACTTTTAAAATTAATTCAGGCACATTTTATGCTAATCCGGGTAGCATAGTCTCGAATTCAGGAAAGGTCAGAACTGAAGGGACGGTTACACTTAATATCAGAAATACTTCCTCATTTAAGGCTCCATTAGAAGTTGCAACCGGTACAACCAATATATATGATACGGGATTTCCATATTTTGCAAGAATGTATGGTAATGTTACTATATTCAATAATGCTACATTAGCAGTCGTACCGGGATATCAGCTTGAAGTTTATGCTAATTTATACAATAGCGGTACAATTACAGGAACCAGTCCTACACCTTTAAATTTTGCAGGATCGAATCAATTATTCCAGGGGACTGGAAGTGTTTTAACAAATATCAATATTTATGACAGTACTGTTGTAACAATGGGAAGCAATCACAAATTGCAAAGTATAAATATTAATGCAGGCGGAACATATAATATCTCAAACTATAAAGTAAGTTTCACTGCTTCAAATCCTATTACTCAAAACGGTACATTCATTACTACAAACAGTAAAGTTGAATACAACGGAACCGCTCTTCAGACTGTATCAACAGCCAACATAGTATATGGAGGATTAATCATTAACGATACAGCCGGTGCTAACATGTCGGGTAATGTTACCGTGAATGACACTCTATCGCTTATGCAGGGTGATTTGAATTTGAACGGTCAGATAATCACTCTTTCGTCAGTGGGTTATCTGAAAGAAACCCCGGGTAATTTATTATACGGTTCACCCGGATACATTACTATTACAAAAAATACAGGAACTCCAAGTGCAATGAATGTCGGCGGACTGGGTGCAGTACTGACTGCAAGTACTGATCTTGGAAGTACTGAGGTAAGAAGAGGTCACACAGTTCAGACAGGTCTTGACGGCGGAACAAGTATAAAAAGATATTATGATATTACACCGGCTAATAATACTGATCTTCATGCCAGTCTGGTTTATAAATATGATGAATCTGAATTGAACGGAAAACCGGAAGCAGGATTAAAATTATTCAAATCTGAAAACCTGGGAAGCACATGGCAGTTCATGGGCGGAACAGTTAACACAGTTGCAAATGAGATCACGATCTTAGGTCTGAACTCATTCTCAAGATGGGCAGCTGATACTTCGGGAATGTCTGAAGCTACTGCCGTAATTATGGAAGGATTCTATGATGTTCCTAATAACAGGCTTAACATGACTGATACTGTAAGATTTTATTTAAGGAATTCTTCAAGTCCGTATGCATTGGTTGATTCGGCAATAGTTACAATTGATTCTTTAACTTTCAATTCTCCGGTACAGTTTGCAAATGCCGGAACAGGTCAGTATTATTTACAGGTAAAACACAGAAATTCACTTGAGACCTGGAGCAAAGACAGAATTAAATATATAGCAGGATCAATGTTTAATTACGATTTCACTTTCTCAGCAGATCAGGCATACGGCAATAATGAGATCCTGAAAGGTACAAAATACTGCATATATAGCGGAGACGTAAATCAGAATGGATTTATAGATCTGGCTGATGTACTGGATATATACAATAACTCAACTTCATTTATAAACGGATATGTGGTAACTGATGTCAACGGTGACAGGATCACTGATCTGGCTGATATTCTGATTGCTTATAATAATGCTATAGCATTTGTCTCGGCGAAATTCCCGGCATGACGCTGGAGCAGTTAGTAGTTAATAGTTAGTAGTTAGTAGTTAATAGTTAGTAATAGATTGTAAATAAATTTGGTAAAATTAAAGGCTGGACTTTTAGTTCAGCCTTTTTAATGATATAAAGAACTTTTCAAAACTCAAAACTCAAAACTCAAAACTCAAAACTCAAAACTCAAAACTCAATACTCAATACTCAATACTCAATACTCAATACTCAATACTTAATACTCAATACTAAATACTCAATACTCAAT
>JAGQWH010000237.1 GCA_020437545.1 Ignavibacteriota bacterium | reverse complement strand
ATGTTTCAAAAAATTTTGCGGATTGATTTCTTTAAAATTTTTTGAAACATCCAATCAAGAGAAAAAATGAATAAGAAGATTTTCAGTAACATACCAATAATTGTTGTATTAATTACCTGTTCTCCTTGTTTGGATGTTTCAAAAAATTTTAAAGAAATCAATCCGCAAAATTTAAAATATTCTTCCAAGGAACTTGTTATAAAGTTAAATTGCGGAAGTCTTTTCGAATTGTATCAAGATGAAGGCGCTTTTGGCGGACATGATGATTATATTTTTGAATCTAATTCAGGAAAAGTATTTTATCTTTCTAATGCTTACTTGCATAATACCAATCAGAAATTTGTCTTTAATCCTGTTGATTCCTCAATAGTTTATTTTGATAAAGATGTTAAACAGTTTACACCTACAAGAAACCTGGATTCGGAATCTTATTGGTATAAAAAAGGTAAAAGCATTTTAATACCTATAGATACTATGAAATTAAATACATCTGGAAATGTTGAAAAAGTATTCAAGCTTAATGATAGTAATCAGCTTGAACCATATATGGATCTAGAAGGAAATGAATTTAGTTGGTCAATGGATGATGGAATATATTTTGTAGGTTATCCGGGAGTTTTTTATAATAAAAAACTGAAACTCTGTTCATTGGAATATTAAAAAAAATCGCTAATAACATAATAACAAGATTTTTTAAGTTGACTGCTCCCAAAGATTCATTTCTCAATTTAATTCAAAATTAAATTTAATATTTAAGCTGAAGTTTCAACAAAGATCACAAAATTTTTTCTACTGCCTCCAAAAAATTCATTTCAAAATCATTCTCCAAAAGTTCTTCCCTGTACTTCTCTGCATTGATCTGATACTGTTTATTCCCCGTGACCTCATTTATAGCTTTTACTAATTTTTCCACACTCAATTTTTTTGCAAATACTATCTCTCCGCATCCTAGATTTTTTATAATGCGTGCATTGTCCGGCTGATCATGAGCGAACGGGATCATTATCTGAGGCTTGCCTGAATACAACGCCTGGGATGTTGTGCCGATACCGCACTGATGAACTATAGCTTTACACTTCGGAAATAATAACGGGTATGATTCATATCCGGAAATACAGACCTGTTCATCTGCCGACATTTCATCAGTAATATGATCTTTATTGTCACCTGTCAGAAAAACAGCTCTGACACCGGTTTGCTTTACCGCTTTGAAAGCGATCTTAAAAAAATCACTTTTCATTTGTACAACAGCCGAGCCCAGCGTAAAAACCAACGGCTCATCTCCCTTATCAAGAAAGTCTGTTACATTATCAGAAAGAGTACTTTCCGGATCTGAATATAAAGGAAAGCCCAGCTGATAACTATTGGCCGGCCAGTCTTCCTGAGGTGCGGCAAAAGATCTTGGGAATAAAACCAGTGTTCCGTAAGGAGAAAAATATTTCATGAGAGGATTGGCATATGCATTCTTCAGACCTTCTTTTTTGCGCAATTCATATATCGGTTTAAACCAGTTATATGAAAATTTTGCAAACACATTAAAAAGTATTTTAAAGAATGCCGGACCTAAAAATTTATACTCAGGCAGATTCAATGCAAATGAAAAAGCCGGTGGATCATATGCAGACATTATAGTAGCAGGCTGAAGCATTACTGTAAGCCAGGGAATGCCTCTCTTCTCCGCAACTACAGGTGAAAAAAAAGTCAGCACATGCGATATGATAAGATCACAATTTTCAGTTGCCTGCAAAAGTGTATTGTAATTTTCTTCTGAATAAGGAATTATCAATTCCCTTGCAATATACTCGGCTCCTTTAAAACTGTCATTGGCTTTCTTAGTCCATTCTTCTTCGGGACCGATCTCATCTATGTTCGGACGGAGAACTACAAATTCACATCCGATGGCTTCCACATTTTCTTTATATAATAGTATAGTAGCGATCGTGACTTTGTATCCGGCTTTTACAAGCAAGCTTCCCATTGTAAGATATGGATGTAGATCTCCGTGAGATCCGTAGGTGGTGAGTAAAATTTTTTTCATTCTCTAAATACAGTATATTTTAATATTTTTAGTTAAACTCTACTTATTTTAATGTGTTATATCACCCTTTGCTCTTTGAACAATTATAGCTGAATCAGGATTAATATTATTTCATCTTTGATTGTCATATTACAATTTCGATTATCTTCCATAGAACATAAATTCATAATGCTTTTGATTTATCCGGATCAAATATTCGATAAGCCAGAAGTTTTATCCTGTCATTTACCAAAAACCAAAGTAAAGCATAAGCCCAGACAAATCCTGCCCAGCCCCAGCCAAGCGGCGTCATGAAGAATCCATAAACTGCAATCAGTGTAGCTATAATTTGAGTGCTTAGAACAGCCATCCAGAGAATTTTTGCCGGACGCACTGACCAGAACGGTCCTCTTGTTCGTGTCAGGAATATAGTAAGATGACCTGCAACAGATAATTTCAAATACATTAGAGTCTGAATATGAGCCCGGTCTAGATAAAACACCCTTTCGCCCAGATAAAATAATCCAAAAGCTGATACAACTCCGATCAATCCCAAAGCTGTCGAGACACCAAGTACCATAGGCATTTTCCAGACTTCGGGTTTTTGTTTATAATGAACATTATCAAAAGCGATTGAAAGTATTGCACCGTCATTCAGTATTGCAAGCATTACGATCATGACTGCTGTCAGTGGATAAAAATTAAATATCAGAATTGACAGAGTCATAAAAAAAAGAACTCGTAGTGTTTCGGCAATACGGTAAATTGCATAGCTGTTCATCCTTTGAAAGATCCTTCTGCTTTCCTTGATCGCATCTATGATCACTGAAAGTCCGGGAGTCATCAGCACTATGGAAGCCGCAGCCCTTGCTGCATCTGTTGCATCTGATACAGCAATGCCGCAATCTGCTTTCTTTAATGCAGGAGCATCATTTACTCCGTCTCCCGTCATACCTACAATATGACCGCGCTTCTGAAGTACATCGACAATATGAAATTTATGCTCCGGAAATACCTGTGCAAATCCGTCAGCGTCTTCTATAGATTCTGACATTTCAGGTGTTTCTGTTATTTTCGAATTGCCAAGGCTTACTGCGTCAAAAATATTATTTCCTAACCCAAGCTTTTTAGCAGTTTCTTTGGCTATGGCTAATGCATCTCCTGTAACCATTTTGATCTTTACCCCCATATCTTTAGCGGTCATTATGGTTTCTTCTGCATCATCACGGGGAGGATCAAACAATGGAAGTACTCCGGTGAACTTCCACTCTGAGTCACCACCTTCCGCTCTGGCAACTCCTAATGAGCGGTAACCTCTTTCTGCAAATTCATCCACTGCTTTATTTACAGAAGATCTTATCTGATCGGCATTTGCTGATAAATCCAGAATTACCTGAGGTGCACCTTTTGCAACTTTAAAAGTCTTTCCATCCTTTGTTTTAATTGTTGCCTCAGTTCTTTTATGCACAGGATCAAATGGCTGAAAATGAATTATGTCAAAATCTTTAAGTGAATTTTTATCTTTTAATCCGCTGAGGACTGCGAGATCAATTGTATCTTTATTTTCTTCACGTGATGCAAGTGCAGCATTTAAAATAACCAGGTCGGGCTGAATATTATCTATACAGAACGGATCTCCAAGAGTTAATTTATTTTGTGTGAGTGTTCCGGTTTTGTCTGCACATAGAATATCCACACCGGCTAATTCTTCAATTGCAACAAGCTTGCTGACAATGGCTTTTTTCTTTGCTAATATTCTTGCACCAACAGCCATTGTGACTGATAATACTGTTGGCATCGCAACAGGAATTGCCGCAACAGTTAAAACCAATGCAAACTGAAGCGTAGTAAGAATCGGATCTCCTTTAATTATGGCAAATGCTATGATGATTACTACCAAAGATACAGCCAGAACAATCAGGTAATTTCCAATCTTAAGAACTGCTTTTTGAAAATGACTTATGTTATGAGCTTCCTGAACTAGTTGAGCCGTCTTACCAAAATAAGTGTTGCTTCCTGTCGCATATATCAACGCTGTGATCTCACCCCTTCTGACTATAGAACCGGAAAAAACAGGATCACCTGATTTACATTCTGCAGGTAATGATTCTCCCGTAAGTGCTGACTGATCAACTTTAATAGGATCTCCATCCAGTAATCTTGCATCTGCAGGCACAATATCTCCAAGCCGAAGCCGAATGACGTCTCCCGGAACAAGTTCACGTGATTCCTTTAATATCCATTTACCATCTCTTAATGCACGAGCCCTTATTGCCAGTTTTGCCTTAAGTGCATCAATTGCATTTCCAGCCTGACGTTCTTCCCAAAATCCGACAACCGCATTTGCAATCAATAATAGTAAAATTATCCCAAAGTCAGGCCAATGTCCTGAAAGTGCAGAAAGTATAACTGCCGCTTCGATCATCCATGGGATTGGTCCCCAGAAATAAGAAAGGAATTTCAGAAAAATACTTTTTCGCTTTTCCGGAATTTCATTGGGTCCGTATTTGATAAGACGGTCCTGAGCCTCAGATTGAGTAAGGCCTTCTTCAGATGAATTCAAAAGTTTCTCAACTTCAGAAACAGGTATGGATTTTAGATCTTTTTTTACAGATTGTTTTGAATCATTTGAATCTTGCATGCTATGA
>JAGQWH010000236.1 GCA_020437545.1 Ignavibacteriota bacterium | reverse complement strand
TAATATTGTTTGATTCATTTACCGAAACAGTTGTAAAATTATTTTCAAATACATTTTTTATATATACTGAATTCTGTTTCAGCTTTGTAACGCTGTTAAGATTATTGATCCCCTGGCTGACTATCTGAGCAACAATAACGGATTGCGTATCACCAGGATCAATATCAAGCATTCCGAAATTCATAAGCAGTCTTCTGTTGCCGAAACTCATTGTTGCAGACTGATACCAGCCTGTTCCGGATTCCGGATCACCGGAGAAAGGGAATTTTGTTATTTGTGAATTAAAAGGATTGATCCATGCCGAGTCATTGAAAAACAATCCCTGCATGGTTGAATAAATTTCTTTGTAATTGCTTGGCTCTTTGTAATATGAACTTGCATTCTGAAACATGTTAAATGTACTAAGTCCTATTCCTTTGTAACCTGTTCTGATCCTTCTGTTACTGTTTCCGGGAATGTAAGTAAATACAGTGTCGCTTGAATTTCCTGTATATTCAACAGGTCCCTGTAAGAGTAAAAATCCGAATGCCGGAGGATTGTTTCCGTATTGCCAGGAATCCGGAGAGCAGTATGCATATCCAAGATTCAGATTTGTATCACATCCTACAGCTATCTGATCATTGGAACATTCATCTGACCAGACTGAAATTACTGCATTATTCCAGGGGAGTGTATTCTTGTTGATAATTTTAAATTCAGTAAAAACTGTATTTGAAATTACAGGATCTGAAACATTGTTATAACACCAGCTCGTTACCTGAACCTGAGCTTTCAAAGGTACAGGAGTATAATGATGAATTTCAGTATTACCGTCATCAAAGGAATAAAACAATGTCTGAATCCCCGGAAGGAAAGGTTTGCTGTTGCTGTCAAGATAAGCACCCTGACTGACCGGCCAGTTTAAATAATCTTTGGAAGTTGTGTCACCTTTTACGATCTTGTAAACTCTGAAATCCGGATCATCCATTCCCTGAGGAATGCCGTTTTCATCAATGTAGCCCGGCGCAAATTCATTCGCATAATAATCTGAAACAGCTTCTGCGGTATCTGTTCCAGTTTTTCCTGCAATCCATAATCCTGAATAATATCTTAAAACTTTGTTGGATCCGTTTGGCCATTCAAACCCTGAATTATTAGTAACAGGGTTTCTGTTGAAACTGCCGTTATTTTTGAACCATGCGTTGATATTGTTCCCGTCTATATTCTTTGAATCAAATACCGGTAAACCGGTATAATTTTCATTTGGATTCTGCTTATCTATGATAAATGAGGTAAATAAGATAAATGAAATAATCTGAATGCTGACAAATAACATTGTTGATATTAATTTATTTTTTTTCATTTTGTGATCTGTGTTTAAAATCATTTGAATAATTCAAATTATACTTTTTCAATCAAAATGGATTCCCTCTTAGAACACGCGGGAATGACAGCTCCTGAAAAGTAAAGTCTCAGGTCTTGCTTTTATCGTCTGACCTCTGACCTCTGACATAAACCGTCTCCCGTCCTGCGTCTAACGTCTAGCGTCTAACGTCTAACGTCTAGCGTCCTGCGTCTAACGTCTCCCGTCTAGCGTGTAAACACCGCAAATTTCAGCGTCTTCGCCCCAAGCTCCTTGCAATCCACCACTGCTATATACATCCCGCTTGCAACGTAGCTGCCGCCTTCGTTCTTCAGATCCCATTTTTCAAGGGACTTGTCAGGGCTGCTGCTGTTTCTGTTTATCTTATTAACCAGCGAACCGTCGAGGGCATAGATCAATATCGAGCAGACCTGCGGCAGATGTGAGAAGTAGATGAACTTATCACCAGTGTCATTATATTCGAGTTCAGAAAAACCATAGTAAGGATTCGGGAAAACTTTAATGTGATTTATCTGATCTGAAGCAAGTTGTTGATTTCCGATTTCAGTGCCTTTTACTTCCCAGTTGTACTTCACGGGATATCCCGGAACGAAGTCAGGACGAGTGATCCTGTAAGGCGATACTGTGAGCACATCGCCGTCATTCCATCTTGCCGGAACGCCGTTGTTGTTTTTAATTCTCGGCAGCCAGACATACATAATGTCCATTCTTGAAAATCCTAAATCAGTTCCGGATATACCGGGATTTTTAGACGGATAGACTTTATTTGGAATCGAATCATATGTCGAAGCAAGTATATAAGTATATTGAAATTTCGACATTCCTGTTGTATCCGGATCCCAGAGTCCGTTGTCATCGGTGTCAATAAAAGCAATATTCAATTGTCTCGGTACACCGCCTGTTGAATCGAGTTCATCTGATGCAAATACTCTGAAAGGAATATCGACCATATCCGCATATGGAGTCTGAAGCAGATTAGTGTCTGCAAGCAGTGAATTTCCCAGCACCGGTCTGTATCTGTATGCTTTTTGAGTATTACCAAAAACAATTTTTATTTTTCTTAAAGGACCACCGTAAAGCAGCGGATCATAATTTAAAGCACCTTCAAAGTATTGCGCTGTTGCTTTAACATATGTAGCTGTATTTCTGAATGACCGGAAATGAGGAAAACTCATTCCAAGACTCCTGCTTTGAAACTGATTTCTTATAAGTCTGCCCGGATACAGATATGAATTATAAGAGTATAAATAAATCTCATTTGTATCAGGAGCGGTGAACCATTCCTTGCCTGCGGGTTCATAGGTCCACGCTCCCTGTCTTGTATTTCTGTTTAATGAATTGTAAGGATCAGAATTAAGATTATAAGGATCATGAATTACTCCGGAATCTCTCAGCAAAGAATGATTGAACATGATCCCGTCAGCTATCTTTGCAGAATCCTGTCGACCGGTAAAATTATAAACATTCTCAAAAAGAGTTGTGACCGAACCATTGATGTTTCTTGTGACAGTCCAGTTTGGATTCTCATATGTTCCGCCGAAAGTCGAGGTGTAATTTGCATTAACAAGTTTAAGCGGGTCTACTATAATAGGTAATACTGTTAGGTCTCTCTGATCTGTATAGATTGTATCACTGAGATTATAACTTGTCTGAGTACCCGAAGTCAGATTTTGCGGAATGACTTTTATGATATTTGATTTTGGTGATTCCATAACTTTCGGATATGTATAAAGCCCGCCGGTAGGATCATAGTAATATGATGTCACTGCAAATTTGTATTCAGTTCCGTTTACAAATCCTTTATTGGCTATAGTGTCTTTGTCTATTTCAAAATATTTCACAATGCCGTTATCACTTCCTCTCTGGACTATTCCGTAAAATATTCCCGGATTAGGCGGTATGTATGTGCTGTCCAAAATATTTTTAATTCCGTCGGCTATGTCAAAAGTCTTCAGAAGAACAGTATCATTTGCAGTTGGCTGACTTGCGTAAGATCTGATCTGATAAATATTGTATCCCTGAAAATTATAAGTTCCGCCGGAAAGTATGTTCTTAAAACTCTGAGACTGCCCGGTATCATTCCATTTAAGATAGATCTTTCCGTCTCCCGGAGCATAGGAAGAGACTGCAGGAGATGGAGCTGAAGCTTGGGGAGCAAGATTGTTATTGTAAAAATTGGTTATGACTTTTGCTGTGTTTCTTAATTGAGTTATGCTGTTCAGATTTGATGTACCTCTTGCAATGATCTGTGCAAATACAACAGTTATAGTATCACCCGGTTCAATATTATTGAAAGGTCCTGTACTGGTAACATATCTCATTTCACCTCCCCACGAGAAATTCCATCCTGTTCCTGTTACCGGATCGCCTGTATAAACAATGGTAGTCGTATCACCGGTTGGACTAACCCAGCTTTCACCTGTTTTCCATAAACCTTTTAGAACTCTGTAAGTCTCATCATATTGACTTGGATCAGAAGGAGGCGGACTGCCACCGTTAAAAAAATTATTTACCGTAATTCCCTCGTCTTTATATCCGACCTTTCTCTTAATATTATTGCTTCCAAATGGTTGATAATATTTTATTGTGTCATTTAAATTTCCGGTATATTTATAACTTCCTCTTAAAAATAAATTTCCTACAGCCGGGGGAGCTGCTCCGTATACTCCGTCATTGTTTGTTCCGTTATACAAATAACTAAAATTCAGATTTGTATCACAACCTAATTTGTCATCGGTTGCAGTTCCAAGTGCTCCGTTCTCAAAAAACCCCATCCACATATTATTCCATGTTTCATTACTCCTGTTTATAATTCTGTACTCCATAAAAATTGTATTATTAAATGGATTAGCCGGAGTGCCCGGATTATACTCTGTTATATTATATGCCCAGTTTGTCTGAAGAATCTGAACCTTTAGATTCCGGTCACTTGCATTATTTGACGTGTGAGGAAAATCTGTGTACACATAAAACATTTCCTGATCTCCTATCATATAAGGTTTTCCTTCCGGTGTCAGATATGCCCCCTGATTCCCGGGCCAGTGAAGATAATCATAACTGTTAATTTCATTTTTGTTGATCTTATAAATCCGGTAAGTAGAATCTGTCTGTACGTTTGCTGAATCATCAATATAACCTGATGAATAATCAAAACTGTAATCTGCAACAGCCATCAAAGTATCATCGCCTGATTCACAGCCAAGCCAGATACCGTTGATATACCTGGCATATTTCTCTGATCCTTTTGGCCATTCAAACCCGGGATTACCGTTAATAGGTTGACGATTGTAACTGCCGTTGGTCTTGTACCAGGTGCTTATTGAATTTACATCCATATATTTCGAATCCACAAGTCCGGCCGGATTGTCAGAAGTTGAATTGTTAT
>JAGQWH010000235.1 GCA_020437545.1 Ignavibacteriota bacterium | reverse complement strand
GTAATCAGTGATCTTTTCGGAAGGATTGCTCTCTATGTCACTCAGTATTTTTTTTATTTCTTCCGGAACTTCTCCCGATTTCACAAGAGGTTTGCACACTTTACATGGTCTGTAACCGCTTGCCATTGCTGATTTTGTCGAATCAAAGAATTCAACATTCTCTTTCTTCGGTTTACGCGCAGTACAGGAAGGCCGGCAGAATATGCCGGTTGTCTTTACTCCGACAATGAACTGCCCTTCGAAAGTTTTGTCTTTCCTCAGTAATGCTTTGAACATTACGTCTTCGGTTAAAAATAAGTTGTCCATTTTTGTAAAAAAGTATTGTGTAATGGGTATTGTGTATTGAGTACAAATTACTCACACTGATTCTTTCATTCAACCGAAAAGTTGACAAGTAATTTTGTCGATATGATCCGCCGCCGCTGCTTCGGATTTTTGATTTTTGATTTTTGATTTTTGAAATGAGAGAATAATTATTGAATGATAAGTAAAATTTTCACAAATTTCTCAATACTCAATACTCAATACACAATACTCAATACTCAATACTCAATACCAACTACTCCTTCTCCAATTCCACCTTTATCTTCTGCAGCTCTTCTTTTGTTTCAGCGCTGACTTCCGGATAATGCAAATTCAGTTTTCCGAATTCACTGTAAAGTATTTCGGCAATAGCAAGTCTTGAGAACCATTTATTGTCGGCGGGAATGACAAACCACGGAGCGTTATCTGTTGATGTTTTGCTCAAAGCTTCTTCGTAAGCTGACTGGTATTGATCCCAGTATTGTCTTTCTTTCACATCAGCGGGTGAGAATTTCCAGTTTTTCTTAGGGTCATCAATTCTTTCAAGCAATCTTTCTTTCTGTTCTTTAAAAGAAAGGTGAAGAAAAAATTTAAAAATTATTGTACCGTTCTGATAAAGATTTTTTTCAAATCTTTTAATTTGCTTGTATCTGTTATCCCAGAATTTCTGATCGATATCTGATATTTTATCAATGCCGGGAAGATTTTCATTCAGAATATATTCCGGATGTACTTTTGTCACAAGTACATTCTCATAATGCGAACGGTTGAAAATTCCTATCTCTCCTCTTGCCGGTAAAGCTTTATAATGTCTCCAGAAATAATCGTGTTCGAGCTCATTCGAGCTTGGGGTTTTAAAACTCTTGACGTTTACTCCGCTTGGATTCAGACCTGACATAATATGTTTTATCGCGCCGTCTTTTCCTGCCGTATCCATTGCCTGAAGTACAATTAAGATACTGTATTCATTGTGCGCATAAAGTTTATCCTGAAGTTCGGAAAGATGTTCCCTTGTCAGATTAAGCAGTTTAGTGCCTTCTTCTTTATCAAGTTTATCACCGGTGTATTCAGTGTCATATTTCTTTAGATTAACTTCTTCTCCGGATCTGATGCAATATTTGCTGTAATCTATTATATTTTTCATTTCTCTTTCTTTTTTTCTGGATTAAAAAAAGTGATATTTATTTTCGGTTTCTAAGTAAAATAATAATACATTAATTGTACAAAAAAAACTAAACATAATTTATATCTGAAACAAGATTTTGATAAAAAAAAAGATCATCCCGGCTTGAACCCGAATGATCTTTTTAAAAAATCAAATAACTTTACTGTATCAGACTTATGTTGAGTGAAGTTTCAACTTTCTGCTGAGTCTTTACACTTTGTCCACCGGCTGATAATTTCAGATCAAGAAAAATGTTAGTATTAGTCTGCTTACTTACAAGACAGCCCTTGGTGAGATTAAATTCTATCGTGCCTTTTCCGCCTGTTTTTTCTTCTTCTATTTTATAGCTCATTTTTTCATCTTTGATATCTTTGTTCTGAAATTCAACTGAAAGATCTGCTTCAATTTTGACAATGTTATCTTTATTAGCATCCTGTATATCTACCAGTTTATATTTCAGAATATTCTTTACCGGGAAAATCATGATCTGAGTATCATAAGATCTTGTCCATGATGAATCCTTGTAGACTGCTGTTTCAGGGAAGATCTGGAACTGCTGCTGAAGTACTGCCTGAATGGCTTCCTTACCAAAGGAATTTTTCAGAGTTTCCTTTTGCGCGTCATCAAGCGTATCGCCGAGCGCTTTGAACATATTCTCATATACTCTTTCCAATCCGTATATTTCGGAAACCTCACCCATGGGTGATACTCTCGCAAAAAATTCTTCATTCATTATTGAATTATACTGAATGAAATCAGGCTTTGAATAAACTGAATCTTTTACATTAGAATTGTATGTAATGGAGATGGAAGAATCACCTTTGATCATCGATGAAACAATATTAATACTGTCGAAAACAATTTTGTATGTAATTATACCGGTTGAAGCGATTTCAGATACTTCTTCCGTAAAATAATAATCAATATCCTGTACTGACTTGATCTCCGCATCCTGTGTCATGGGACTTTTATCAGTCGAATTTGTAATGGCTTTCATCTTATATCTGAAAACGTCTCCTTTACCCGGTTTCATTGTAAGAGAAGCTTTTGTACCTATTGAATCTTTGATAACAAGATCAGCATTGGATCCGCTTTCACTTTTTCCGTCTTTTGAGCTGCTTCCGTCTTTACCGTCTTTATCACCGCAACCTGTGAGTAAGGCTCCTGCCGTGATCATTACCAGCAACATCTTAAGTATATTTGAAAATTTATATAACATTATATTCCCTTCTGAATTTTTATGTCTGATTTTTAAAATAATCAGTAAATATACCACTTATAGGATAGAGTTTCAAAGCAATTTTAGGGAAAAATATAATAACAGAACAACTCTTTCCAAAAAATATTATTAAAACTTTTTTACTTAATTGAAAATGTTTTGGATAGTATTGAGAGCATAAATATATATGAATCTTTTTATCACATATAAAGAGATATTATAAAATCAATTCAATTTTAAACCGTTAAAAAAGGATTCAGATTTTAAACATGAACATTTTTTTGAAATGTTTAATTTTCCCGGGGTAGAATTAATCCGCAGTAGAATTAAACTGATTTGACAACTCCGGATATTACTTTGACAACTCTATAATTTAGCTTTGACAACTCTATATTTTAATCGTTTTATTTCAGAAATTATGTTTTTAAAAGCATATTAGTTTTTTAATCCCAGATATTGGTTTACCAATCGCAGATAATGGTTTTTCAATTGCGAATATCCGCTCAGCAAATTGAGATACCGATTCAGTAAATTATCAATTTTACTTACTTTCATACTGTAATATATAAAAATTATATTTCAAATCAGCAACTTATCTAATTATCTCTGACTATCTTTGATTATCTCAATATGTTTTAAAAATAGTTTTATCATTTATTGACTCTGCCGGTTATACAAAAACAGTTATTGTATATAATAGTATTTTTAATTTTTGTTAATCCAAAAATCTTCAGGTCAAATTGAATGTATATTTTGGTGATAAAATTTTATAGTTTCATTAGCTTAAACGGAACACTTTTGGTATTAGTAAATCTTTCATTATATGTGCAGAAGTGTAATTATACCGAAGCTAAATAATATTGGCTTGAAAAAAAAAAAAACAGAATTTTGTGTAATAATTTTTTTCATAAATTTATGGAACATCTTCATAAATAACTTTAAAGGTATACAAATCATGAAAGCTTTGTTTTTAATTTTAATATTTTTTTTTACCATCCTTTCCGTTTCAAATTCCTGTTCTGCACCATTTAACGGTACATATACGATAGGCAGCGGAGGCAATTATCCGACGATAGATTCTGCTTTGCGTGACGCCCGGACACGGGGTATCAGCGGAGCTGTGATTTTTGATATTATTCCGGGTTTGTATAATGAGAATATCCGTATTTTTCAAATCCCCGGAAGCAGTGCGGTCAACACTTTAACCGTTAAATCACAGACAAATAATTTCAATGATGTTATAGTGAATAACGTGCTAGTATCCGGATCCAATATAACAATACGGGATCTGTCAATTGATTCGACAGTTGAAATAAGCGGCCAAGGTAACAGTATCGTCAGAAATGTTGATGTCATAAATAATAAATTCAATAATAATAACATTAATGTTTATGCGGACTGGCTTTTCAGTCTATATGATCTGAATTTTACCGGGAATATTGACATAGCAAATCTGGTTTTCTACGGTGAATTCTGGATTTCGTCTGGCAGAGTGGATACTGTACTGATAAAGAATAATACAGTAAACGGAGATCTGACTTTTTATCTCTGTGATAATTTTAAATTAGAAAATAATACGATCAACGGAAATTTAAATTTTGAGAATCCCTGTTACAATTTTGAGATCAGTAAGAATAAGATTGTCGGGGATTTTATTAACGGCGCTAATTCATTTAAAATATCAAAAAATAAGATCACCGGTAAAATCATTACAAGCGGAGAGTTAATAAATAATTTCATAAGCGGGAAATTGCAATATAATGGAGGGATGAATCATGTATTGAATAATACAATTTACGGTGGCGCGATCGATACACCTTCTGTTACAATAGGTCAGTATTTAAATCCAAATTACTTTTACAATAACATTGTGATCAACCCTGCAGGAGGAACAGCCATAAATTTTGATTCCTTAATTTCTGATCATAATGATTATTACAACGGAGGAAATATTAGTTTAATTAATTATAAAGGAACAAATTACAACAATGTACAGGATTTTTATAATTCAACAGGTCTTGATCAGCATTCGGTTTCAAAGTCTGTATCATTTGTTTCTCCGTCAGATCTTCATTTAACCGGTTTTTCTGTCGGAGATCTGCAGTTGATCGGAATACCTG
>JAGQWH010000234.1 GCA_020437545.1 Ignavibacteriota bacterium | reverse complement strand
TCAGAATTGTTCTCTGAAGTTATATCATTATCAATTGTACCGGAAGTTGTATTTTGATCAATTGC
The DNA here is from genome assembly GCA_020437545.1 of Ignavibacteriota bacterium. Taxonomy (GTDB): domain Bacteria; phylum Bacteroidota; class Ignavibacteria; order Tepidaquicellales; family Tepidaquicellaceae; genus JAGPCH01. The sequence goes on along the minus strand of JAGQWH010000234.1, from coordinate 4,753 downwards.
AGAATCATCATTACTGATATTGTCTGTCTGTAACTGTTCCGGATTAAGATCAGAGTTTTGATCTGATATACCGGTTAAGGGAATTACAGTACCATCCTCCATAACTGCTTCAGGAGTTTCCTCTTCTTTAAATATTTTCTTATATCCAATAAGAATTAAAATAAACCCTAACGAAACAGCAATATCGGCAATATTAAATATCGGCCATGAATAGATTGTTTTTCCGAAAATTGTAAAATTCGGAAAATCAAAATGCAAGAAATCCACTACTCTGCCGTAAAAATACGGAGCGTAGTCATAGATCTTTCCGTAAAAAACTCTGTCGATGAGATTTCCAACTGCTCCGCCCAGAATAAAGGCAAGAGAAAATCTGAGAAGAAATGATTCTTTACGGTTTTTATATAAAAAAAAGAAGAGAAGCACTGTAGCAAAAATTGTAAACAAAGAAAGGAAGAGTTTGCCTCCTATCTGAAGTCCAAATGCCATACCGGGATTTTCAATGAAAGTAATTTTAAAAAAATTACCAAACACCGGAATGGAAGACTGATAGGGCATGCCTTCGAAGTTAATTCCCAAAGCAGGTATTGAAATTCCCTTTACATATAATTTCGTGATCTGATCAGAAATGACAATAAATAGCGTAACAAATAAAACTTTCAATAGTTAATTTTAACCTCTTAAATTTTTACATTCAATACAATGCTGAGTGATCGGAACAAGTTCCAGTCTTTCTTTGGCTACAAGCGGACAGGTTCTGCAAAGATTTTTAGGTTCATCCCGGCAATCAATGCAAATACCGTAAGTACCCTGATCAATTCTAGTTAGGGCATCCTGTAAATAACCTAGATATTTTTCATCTCTCTGAACAAACAAATAATTTTTTTCTCTTTCCATCTCATCGGTACCTTGCTCAGCCATGTGAGAAGAATAAGTCTGATTGTCACCTTTATATTCACCTGAATCCTTATCTACAAGAGCTTCCATGTTAGCTTTAGCACTTTCAAAAATAGCTTTTCTTTCTTTTAAAATAATATCCCTGAAATGCTTAAGTTCAGTTTTAGTATATCTGGTCTTTTTATTTGGTTTGAACTTTTTCACCTTTTTTTCAGGTGAATCAATTGAAGTTGATCCGGAAATATTAACGGATTTTATCTTTAGGGAAGAATTTTTCGCCGGTTTTAATAATTTCTTCTTCACTGTAGCTTTCTTTGAGGAAACCGGTTTATTATCTGATTTCTTTACTGTAGTTTTTTTCGTAATGACTTTCTTAACAACTGCTTTCTTCAATGTTTCAGCTTTCTTTTTCGGAGTCATACTGGTTTTTTTACTTACTGACTTTTTAGTCACAGAATTTGGTTTTACAATTTTCTTTTTAGTAACAGATTTTTTTACTGCTGATTTAGTTTTTGTTTTTGTCAATTTTATGCTCCTTATTTAAGAATTAAAATTAATTAAATTTTTTCTAAATATATTTCAAGATTCTCTCCGTTTATATCGGATTTAAAGAATTCAAAGTCATGTCCGTTTTCACCGGACAATGATTCACTCAGGGTTTCTGATTTTATATAATCAATATTTTTATTGATCACTGAATATATATTATCTGAAGTTTTATAATAGATATTAACTTTATCACTTATATCAAAATTATTATTTCTTCTGAAATTCTGAATTCTGTTGATAAATTCCCTTACAATGCCTTCCTCAAGGAGTTCGCTATCAATTTTTGTATCAAGCGCAATTGTAATATCATCATAAGTTTCTACTATCCACCCTTCAATATTATTGGTATAGATTTCAATATCATCAATAGTAAAATCAAAACCTTCTGCACTGAGTTTACCGGTCTTTTCTATTTCCGATATCTGGGCAGAATTAAGTTCGTTTATAATTTTCTGAACCTGTTTCACGTCTTTTCCGAATTTAGGACCTATTGATTTAAAATTAGGTTTGGATTTTTTAACAATTATATCAGAGTCACCTTCAATAATATTCAGCTCTTTAACATTTACTTCTTCAAGAATGATATCTTTTACTTTCATCAGTTTTTTTCTTACATCCTCATTCAGAACAGGAATCAGTATCTGTCTAAGAGGTTGTCTGACTTTGAGATTATTTTTTACTCTGACTGATCTGACAAGATAAACTATATCCTGCGCAAGTTTCATTTCCTCTTCCAGTTCAGTATTAATGGCAGATTCATCTATGTCTGTAAATTCGGATAAATGAATTGAGCTGTCCGAACCAGAGAGGGACATATACAATCTGTCTGTAAGAAACGGTGAAAAAGGAGCTATCATCTGATAAAGTTCGATCAGTATCTCAAACAGGGTCTGATAACCCGAGACCTTATCTTCTTCACTTGCAGGATTTCTGAAACGCTTTCTGTTTCTTCTTATGTACCAGTTGGAAAGTTCATCAAGGGTAAAGTCATATATTATCCTGGAGGCTTTCGTAATATCATAATCATCCATCAGTTCAAAATATTTTTTCTTGACCGAATTGAATTTGGACAATATCCATTTATCAATAACAGGACGGGCTTCGAGATCCATTATAGAATCTCTTGAAAACTCAAATTCAGTGAGCCCTGAATAAATATCATAAAAACGTGAAGTATTTATAAGCGTATCAAAAAATTTGTTCTGAACTTCCATCAGATCCTCTTCACTGAAAAGCTTGGAATTACCGATTGGGGAGGAAGAGATCATATACCATCTTAAAACATCAGCTCCGTATCTTTCCATCATTTCCATAGGGTCAACCACATTACCAAGAGACTTGCTCATCTTTTTACCGTTCTTATCGAGAATATGTCCGTTGACAATTACATTTTTGTAAGGAGACTTATCAAAAAGAAAAGTCCCGATGGCAAGCATTGTATAGAACCATCCCCGTGTCTGATCGACTGCTTCAGCAATAAAGTCAGCGGGATAATTATTTTCAAAAAGCTCTTTATTTTCAAAAGGGTAATGGAGCTGAGCAAAAGGCATCGAACCACTGTCAAACCAGCAGTCAATGACCTCAGTAACTCTTTTCATTTCCTTACCGTCTTTTGATCTTACAATTACTTTATCAATGTAAGGTTTATGAAGATCCATTTCCTTTTCATTACTGTAGACCTGATCAAAATTATCCGATCTTGATCTCAGCTCTTCAATACTTCCGAAACATTCATAATGATCATTACCGTCATCATCGGTGTAATACCATATCGGCAGGGGAGTCCCCCAGAATCTGTTTCTTGATAATGCCCAGTCTTTATTCTCTTCAAGCCATTTTCCAAATCTTCCCGTTCCGAATGTTTCCGGATGCCAGCCAATGGTATCGTTAATTTCCATCATTCTGTCTTTATAATCAGTAGTCCTTATAAACCAAGAGTCAGTTGCATAATACATTAACGGAACATGATGTCTCCAGCAGTGCGGGTATGAATGAACAAACATTTCCTTTTTATACAATCGACCGGAAGCTTTCAGATCATTAATTATATCCTGATCAGCTTCCTTGAAATTTTTACCTTTATATGGGACAGCTACGGAAGTAAATAATCCGTCTTTGCCTACAGCTTTAAATACAGGAAGATCATATTTTAATCCTGCCTGATAATCATCTTCTCCGAAAGCAGGAGCAATATGAACAATTCCGGTTCCGTCCTCTGAAGTTACAAATTCACCGGGAATTACATAGAATGCTTTTTTCTCATCATTAAGATTAAAAAAATCAAATAATCTTTCGTATTCAGTCGACTCCAGATCCTTACCTTTATATTCGCCTACAATCTGATATTCATCTTTTATGACTTCGAGTCTGTCTTTAGCCAGTATCAGTTCTTCATCTTTAGCGGTTTTTATTTTAACATAATCCATTTCCGGATTAACGGCTAAAGCGGCATTAGAAGGTAAAGTCCATGGAGTAGTGGTCCAAACCAGAAAATCAGAACCCTTCAGATCACCTGAAGTTATTTTAAATTTAACATAAACGGACGGATCTTTAAGATCCTGATAACCCTGCGCCACTTCGTGAGTAGAAAGAGGTGATTCGCATACAGGACAAAAAGGTAGAATTTTAAAACCCTTATAAATCAGATCTTTTTCAAAGAAATTTTTTAAAGCCCACCAGACGGATTCAATATAATTATTATGGTAAGTTGCATAAGCGTCATCAAGATTTATCCAGTAGCCCATTCTGTCTGTCATGGCTTCCCATTCTTTTATATAAGTAAAGACAGATTCCTTGCAGGCTTTATTGAAAGCAATTTCACCGTAGTCGGCAATCTCGCTTTTGGATTTGATACCTAATTTCTTTTCAACTTCTACTTCAACAGGCAGCCCCTGAGTATCCCACCCTGCTTTTCTGTAAACCTGATATCCTTTCATTGAATTATATCTGCAGATCAGATCTTTTACGGCTCTGGATATAACATGGTGAATACCCGGCTTATTGTTGGCAGTAGGCGGTCCTTCATAAAAAGTATAAGTACGGTTTCCTTCTTTCGAAGAAATACTCTTCTCAAACGTATTGTCTTTTTTCCAGAATTTAAGTATTTCTTTTTCTAAATCCGGTAAAAATATATTCTCGGGTATGTTTTTCAGCATTTTAATAAATAAGTAGGTAATGTAAAAAATAACGTATGTAAATTCAATGTAATAACTTTATGAAAATTGAAAAATTTTCAACACTGTCCAAAACGTTTTAGAAAATTATAGAATAAATTTCAACTATACTCAGATTTACCTTCTTTCTTTTGAAC
>JAGQWH010000233.1 GCA_020437545.1 Ignavibacteriota bacterium | reverse complement strand
ATCACAGGCGGATTCAAAATTTGAACAAATAATAATATAGATTAGCATTTATTATTAAAACTTTTTTACTTATTTGAAAATGTTTTAGACAGTAGGGATAAAAATTTGATAAGATACCGGGTTGTTTTATATTAATTTTAATTTTTTTCTTCAGATCAGTATCATAACCATTTAATTAAATCTTAAATTTATTCGTGAAAGATATAATGTAAACGGTTCATATCTCAGAGTGAAAGTACAACAAGTCGGATGATCAGATTGTAACCTGTTTAAAATAAAAACAATATGTGATGATGATTTTATTTATCCTGGAAAAATTGATGTAACAAGAAAGGGTCTTATATAATGAGAGAAAAAGACAGTGACTGGATCGCAGGTATTATTTTTTAAAGATACTGAAAAATTAAAAAAGTGAAATCAATCTTAAATGAATTTTAAATAAAAATAATCTGATGAAAGCGATACCACAAATTTTTTACAATTGTATTTTCAGATTTAAAATATTCCTCTCTGAGAAACGAACAATATCTTTTATTTTACCAGTATCATACTTCTCGTTTTTCTTGAACTTTCTGACTGAAGTACATAGTAATAAACCCCTCCGGGCAAATCGGATGCATCAAAAACAATGTCATGAGAACCGGTATTTAATTCTGAATTCAGCAGTTCTGCTATTCGCTTTCCGAGTATGTCAAACACTTTCAAATTCACGAATGATCTTTCGGGAAGATCAAATTTTATAAGTGTAGAAGGATTGAACGGATTCGGATAATTCTGATAAAGAGTAAAATCTTTTATCTGAGACACTTCAGAGTTTACCGAAGTTACAGTACCGTTTCCGCCATAAAAGCAAATTACTCTGCCTTCCCTGTTGCCTCCGAGAATTTCATTTACACCATTTGAATCAATGTCGTCAAGAACAGCAGCTCTGTCACCTCGCTGTGAAATGGTAGATCCGAAAGAATAATCAAAAAGTATTTTTCCGTTTGCACCGTTCAGAACTAAAAGTCTGGGTGACAACTGTGTGGCAATCGCAATATCATCAATATTGTCATCTGTAACATCGCCTATATTATCAACTCCTCTGATATAAGATGAGCCAAGCGGATTTGACCATATAATACTCCCTGTCTTCGAATCAATTCTGTAAGCAACCTGCGGAGCCGATAAAGTAAAGTCGCTGAATCCGTTACTGTCGGCATCATCAAGTATTGTGATCTTTCCATTGTTGCCCGAGCCAAGACTTGCAGACCAGATCTGCGTTCCGGTATTTCCTGTTATTGCAAAAATTGCGCTGTTGAATCCATTGAGTCCAACTATATCTTTTTTGTTGTCATTATTAATGTCGGGTATTTCTTTAAGACTCCAGATATTTCCCGGGACCGGATAGCTCCATGCAAAATTGCCGGTTGAATCGAATCCGTTTACTCCGAAAACCGAACCGTTATTATTTACGCCGATAGCTCCGCCGGACTCCGTAGCTACAAGGTCGTCTGTGAATGGCTGTTGCTGCGTACTGTAAAAAATAACATTCCCGTTGACGGCATTGAGGCAGATAGCTGCATGTCTTCCGCCGTTTGTGACTCCGCTGGCTGCGATAAGTACATCCTTAATTCCATCACCGTTGTAATCATATCTGATACTTACGGCCTCAATATCGCCGTCACTGGTTGTTAACGGATTCCCGTAAGACCATAATACATTGCCGTTTAATCCGTTAAGTGCATAGACCATTTCATTTCCGCCTCCGCAGCCTATCACTACATCATAAATTCCGTCATTATTCACATCCGAAATATCCATTGCATCTTCCCAGTCGACTGAGCCTGTGTTTATCATGCCGAAGTGAGTGCTGTACTGCCAGAGAAGATTTCCGTTGATACCGCTGTAGCAGAGTGTCCAGTAATTTTCGGTAGCAACCACTACATCATTTACATTGTCGCCGTTAACATCCGGAATTTGTTTAAGACTTCTGATTTGTTTGTCCTGAAGAGTGGTACCCGGATTGTCCGGAACTACGATTTGCCATAGAATATCACCAAGTAATATTCCTCTGTTTTGTGAAAAGACAGGTTGTGAGTTTGAGAATAAAAAGGTAAGAATAAAAATAAATATTAAATGTCTCATAATACTTTTTTTTAAACTTAATCAATAAGATTATAATTTTAAAGGAGAGAAAGCAGAGATGAAAAATTTTGCATCTCTGCTTTCTTTATAAAAACATTGAACATTGATCCGCCGCGGCCAGACTGTCCGAAAACAATTCCATTTACTCAGCCTCTAAGTCTCAAAGGCTCAAAGAAATTATTTTTTAAAGTTTTTTATCTTAGAGTCTTCGAGGCGAAATTGCGTTTTCGGACAGTCTGGGCGGATTGAACATTAATCATTGAACATTGAACATCGAACATCGAACTAAACTTCGCACTCAAAATCAAGAACCCGTAAAGTGTCGTCATAAAGTTCTTTTGCTCTTTCCGGAGTGCTTCCTATGCATACCAGTCCGAGTTTTCCGAACTCCGAGAGTGCGCCGATCAGATGAAATACAACGCCTTCCTGCGTTGTGCCGTCATACATAAGCTCGTGAAACATTGCTATGTCGATCAGATCTTCAGATGTGATCCCGATATATTTATCATTCTGAACATTATCGGAAGCAAAATAAAATCGTTTATTACCGCTGGCAGTATGATATTCTCCTTTTTCACAATCATAATATCCATTGGTAAGATACTGCATCATCATGAACGGGTGAGTCGTTCCGCCTTTTCTGAGATTGATCTCTATCGCATAATGGATCCAGCTTCCGTCATCCTGTTTTACTGAAATAAAATCAACAGCAAATCTTCCTCTGACACCTTTGCCAGCAAGATGTGATGATACTTTTTTTCCAATCTCAGCAAGTGTGGTCGCATATTCTTCATCAGCAGGGAAGATAGCTCCTACAAAAATCTGTCCGTCATCTCCGCCAAGAAGCTGATCGTGAGTACTTGCAATTTCAATTTTATCCGAAGTTCCGATGACACACTGCACAGACGGGGATACCTTGATCTCGCCTTCAAGAAATTCTTCAACAATCCCTTCCATCTCATTGAATTTTTCAAGAAATACCTTTATGCTCAGATTCTTTGCAACAGGGCGAAGGTTATCGTATATCGTTTCAAGAATATTTTTTTCAAGAGAATCATCAATTGTTAATTCAGGATACCTGTAAATTGCATTACCGTCTCCGCTGAAACCGTCATTCATTTTAACAACTGCTTTACGGATTGCAGGATTAGCTCTTTTTAAACGAGCAAGAGAACCGGCAATATCTTCTATGGTCTTAAGATCCTCATTTCCGTCGGGCATATCTATGCCGCACTCGCGGAATGTTTTACGTCCTCCTGATTTTGAGCCTTCATAAAACATTGCCGGATCAGTACCGAACAAAGGTATTCCAAGTTTAACAGCGAGGGATTTCTCAAGCGGAGTAATATTATAACATGTAAGATGAGTAGATTTAGGATCAGTTATCAGATCCTTTATCCTTCCGATAAGTCTTGGTCTGTCAAGAATCTTTTGGGTTAACGGTTTGCGTGAAAGATCATTACAGTTAAGCATTGTAAGACGTTTTCTTGCATGCTGACCGGTGATCCCGTGAAGCAGATGCAGATAATAATCCACGATCACTTCAGAAAGAGGCATACTTGAAATATAAATTACCTTTGTTCTCGGCATTCTCAGAAGCATAAGAAGGCAGAGAAGACGTTCTTCATAATGAATTGATCCTTTTATCTGTTCAAGGATCTCCATATCAAGAGTCAGTGATGGAACAATGACTACAGTTCTGGAAGCAAGCTTATCAGGAAATATTTTTTCATACTGATAGACAATGCCTTCCTGAATTTTTGCAAAAAGCTGATGCTCTTCTTTTGTATTTAGTCCGGGACCGAAATCAGAATATTCAAAAGCTCTTCTGTCCGGTTTATTTTTAGTTTTCATATAGTGTATATTTAAAAAAATTGAGACAAGATAATGTAGTTTATAAAGTTTTTAAAGTTAATAAGGTATATAGAGTATTTTATTTTCGGAGCAGTTTACTTTGATCTTTCTGATCTTTATATAAAAATGGAAGTTTTAAAAGGGGAAAATTCCGGATGTATCAACTTCTTATATCTATAAATACAATTTTTTTATAAGGAGATTCTTTGGCTGACCGGGAAATAATTAAGAATCAGACAACTTAATATTCAGTTAAAAATAATTATGATTACCGATAACATCGTTTTTGTTCACAAAAGATGGTACTGTATCAGTTGTTGCTCAAAAAAATAAAATAATAACACTTGCTATTGGTTGTCTTACAAGGTAACTTAAGTTAAACCAATTTGGAAGCCCCGAGCTTTTCCGATCAATCAGCACACCGACTGACCACATCTCACTCCATACCGGGTTTAAATTTAAACTGAAAGGTATATCATGAGTATAATTATAATTTGAAAAACACAAATGCTGTAAAAGTTACTTCGAAAAAAAGTAAGAGCAAAAAAACAGCAACTTTGCACAACAGAAAAGAAAGAAAAGTAAAGGAAAGTAACTCCACTGTAAAAAGGACAATAGAAATAGAATCTTTTGATCTGGGAAATATAATCCGGGAAGCAAGGATCTTTAAAAAATTTACACAGGAAGTTCTTGCCAGAAGATCAGGTACAACAAAATATTATATTTCCAGAATTGAAAATAACGGAAGCGATATCAGACTTAAAACATTAATGAGAATTGTTAAAGAAGGTCTTGGCGGTATCCTGAAGTTTTCTGTAGATTTTGATATAAAAGTAAAAAAAACAACTTAAAAAATTTTAACA
>JAGQWH010000232.1 GCA_020437545.1 Ignavibacteriota bacterium | reverse complement strand
TCCCGAAAAAATTTTCTTATAATATAATGTAACGCAATACGCAATACACAATACACAATACGCAATACTCAATACTCAATACGTTCTACTTAATACCTAATACTTATTTTTTAACTTAATTTTATTCATTATGGAAAATAACAGTAATTGGTACATTAAGGAAATCGGCGGTGATAAATATGTTTATCACTGTTTTTCATTCAAGCCTGAAATACAGGAACATTCTTTTATCGGAAACGAGTTTATTGGAATGGATCCTTCCGAAACAACAGATCATCAGAACATTATGGACAGAGTCATTGAAGCCGGAAAAGAGGGTTTTCTTCCGAATCTTCTCGGTGAGCTGAAAGAAGTCATTGGCGAAAACAATTATGAGTATGACGGTTATGAGATCAGTGAAGAAGAATATTCTCATTACTTTCTCATAAAAGCATCAATTTATAAAAACGTCCTTTCTAAAATTAAACTCTGGAGAGAATTCAAAGAATTTAATGAGCTTATGTACTGGGACGAAAAAGAGGTTTTAGAATAAAAATTTAAATAACATTACCGGATTTCGGATCAGACAAAATTGTCATAAAATCTTTATGGAAAAATTAAAAAATTATATAAACGGAATTCTTACCACACCATATTCAAATAATTATCTGAATAATTATGATCCTTCTACCGGTGAAGTTTTTACAATGATCCCTGATTCGGGCGAACAGGATGTTCAGCTTGCGGTTGAATCAGCAGAAAAAGCATTTCCTAAATGGTCGCTTTTTTCAGCAGAGCAGAGGGCTGATCACATTTACAGGATCGCAGAACTTTTAAAAAGGGATCTTGAAAAATTTGCAATTGCAGAGAGTATGGATAACGGTAAACCCGTCTGGCTTGCAAAAGCTGTTGACATACCGAGAGCTGTAAAGAATCTCGAATTCTTTGCATCTGCGATCACTCAGTTTTCCAGTGAGTCACATCATACGGGAAATGTACTTATCAATTACACTTTAAGACAGCCGGTTGGTTTGGTCGGAGCAATATCACCATGGAATCTGCCTTTATATCTATTCACATGGAAGATAGCCCCGGCGCTTGCTGCAGGCAACTGTGTCATTGCTAAACCATCTGAAGTGACTCCACTGACAGCTTACATGTTTTCTGAGTTATGCATTGAAGCAGGACTTCCGGAAGGCGTTCTGAATATCATTCACGGTCCGGGCAAAACCGCAGGACTTGCAATAGTTTCGCATCCTAAGATAAAGACAATTACTTTCACGGGAGGAACCAAAACAGGAGAAGAGATCGCAAAGATAGCAGCTCCGAAATTTAAAAAACTTTCTCTCGAACTCGGCGGGAAAAATCCGAATATAATTTTTGCTGACTGTGATTTTGATAAAATGCTCGAGTCAACCGTTAATTCATCTTTCAGAAATCAGGGTGAAATATGTCTGTGCGGTTCGAGAATTTTTGTTGAGAAAAGCATATTTGAGAAATTCAAAAGTGCTTTTGCTGAAAGAGTTAGTAAGCTGAGAGTCGGGGATCCTCATAAAGACGATACGGATCTCGGCGCTATAGTATCAAAACAGCATTTTGAAAAAATACTTTATTATATTGATCTTGCCGGAAAAGAAGGCGGTAAAATATTATGCGGCGGAAAACGTGTCATACCCGAAGGCAGATGCAAAAACGGCTGGTTCATAGAGCCGACTGTGATCGAAGGACTCAAATATGACTGTCGTACAAATCAGGAAGAAATTTTCGGACCGGTTGTAACTATTACGCCGTTTGAAACTGAAGAAGAAGTAATGATTATGGCTAACTCTACCGAATACGGTCTTGCTTCAATCATATGGACGGAAAATCTTACCAGAGCGCATAAACTTTCTTCCGAAATAAAATCAGGCATAGTATGGATCAATTGCTGGATGGAACGTGATCTGAGAACCCCGTTCGGCGGTGTTAAAAATTCAGGAGTCGGAAGGGAAGGCGGTGTAGAAGCACTGAGATTTTTTACGGAAGCGAAAAATGTGTGCCTGAAACTAAGTTGAAAAATTTTACAAAGTTTGTAATCCCCCGAGGCGTATCAAAAAGCAACAAAATTATTATAACAAACTTAACAAACTATCTCTGTAATTTAAAACTTTCTCCGCCGCGGCGGATTTCAACTTTTAACTTTCAACTTTCAACTTTCAACTTTTAACTTTTAACTTTTAACTTTTAACTTTCAACTTTTAACTTTCAACTTTCAACTTTCAACTTTCAACTTTATAACCTCAATGTCACTTTCATTCTGGGAAAAAGAGTCATTCATTAATTACGATTTTATAATTGTAGGAAGCGGTATACTCGGTTTATCCGTTGCCTGTGAGATAAAGGAAAATGATCCCAAACGAAGTGTGCTCGTTCTGGAAAAAGGGATTCTGCCTTCGGGTGCAAGTACAAAGAATGCAGGTTTTGCATGCTTTGGCAGTCTTACGGAGATCCTGTCTGATTTTGAAAGAATTGGTGAAGCTGAAACCATTGAGCTTGTAAAGAACCGTTACGATGGAATTAACATTCTAAGAGAACGACTCGGTGATGAAAAAACCGGACTGCTGAATTACGGCGGATATGAACTCATTAATGGAGATCATCTGGATTCACTGGAAAGAATTGATGAGATTAACAATAAATTAAAATTCATTTTTCCGGATATTACATTTGAGCTGACAAACTTTCAGATCAGTGAATTTGGATTTAATCAGGAGGAAGTCAAAGCCATGGTATACAGCCGGTTCGAATCACAGATAGATACCGGCAGGATGATGAGTTCGCTCATAGAATATTCCGGTTCATTGGGTGTGAAGATCATAAACGGATGTAAAGTCGATATGATAAATGAAAAAGAAAATTATGTAAAACTGATCACGGAAAATTATTCCGGAAAAGAAAAAATTAGTTTTAATGCTAAATCAGTTATAGTATGTACAAATGCTTTCACTGAAAAATTCTACCCGGAATTAAATATTAAACCCGGCAGGGGACAGGTAATCATCACAAAGCCAGTTAAGGGGCTGAAGTTCAAAGGTGTATTTCATTTTGATGAAGGTTTTTATTATTTCAGAAACTTCGGTGAGAGGGTTATATTCGGAGGAGGAAGGAATATGGATTTTGAGACGGAAGAAACATCTGAGTTTGAATCCAATGAGATAATTTTAAAAGATCTTAAAAATAAACTTGACGATGTTATACTGCCCGGAATGGAATATGAAGTTGATTACAGCTGGTCAGGCATAATGGGATTCAATGATTCGAAGAGACCTGAAATAAAGCAAATATCAGACAGAATAACAGCTGCGATATCATGCAACGGGATGGGAATTGCGCTTTCGTCTTTTATTGCAAAAAAAATCCGGAAGATAGTTGATCCTTAGTGTTATAAATAAAATCATCCGGTTTATAAAAGAAACAGCGTTAATTAAAATTTTAATTAACGCTGTTTCATAATATGAAAATTACATATCCGGTTCATCAGCTGTTGGACCGTAAACCGAAGGCAGAGGTATATCAAGCATTCTCATGTAAACCGAAAGCTGACCTCTGTGATGGATAAGATGACTCATTACAAAGCCTCTGAGAACTGCAATTTTCGGCATGGTAAAATAAACCTTCTCGCCGTTTCTCATTGTCCAGTTACCCATTAACTTTTCATCAGAGGCATTCTTCAGACATTCAATTGCATTTGCAAGATTTAAATCAAAATTTTTAAGAAGTTCTTCGTTAGTGGAACCTCCTTTTGGAGTATACTCTTCTTTTGCGAAGTCAAGTTCATCCTTATCTACAGTTTCCGGAACCCACATAGGTATTTCCGAAATATGCTGAGATAATCTTCCAAGATCCATCGACTTTTCGTGAGGTTTCCAGGAGTTGGATTTTTCGGGTACTCGTTCGAGCATTTTTCTTGTAGCTGCTGCTTCCTGTTGAAGTTCAGCAATTAAAGCTTCATTTAGTGGCATAATTTTTTGTTTAAGTTTAGAAAAAAATTTATTCCGCCTGGGCGGGAAAGTAAAAATCTATATTAACTTCTCAGCAATTACGGAAAAAACGTGCCAGTGTTTTGAATCGCCTGATGCTGTTTTACCGTCTTCATCTTTTTCTTCAAAATATATTATATTAAAATCTTCGAATAATTTATAAACCGTCTTTATATTCAGAAAAGTCATTTCTTTGTTATAAGCCCATTCATCTTTTTCACCAAAGAGCTGGCCTGAAAAAACACCTCCTTTTTTTATGGAGTTCAGAATATTATCCCATAAAATATTAAAATGCTCCGGCTTACAGAATGGCAGACTGTAGCTTGCATTAAACAGATCACATTTCTCCTGATCCTTATATTTATATTCTTCAAAAGAAATAACTTCAGCTCTAAGATTTTTCTTAACGGATTCATCAATACTTTCTTTCAATAATCTTATTCCATTTTTATCTCCGTCTATCGCAAATACATTCCAGCCGTTTTTTAAAAGTTCTATGGTATCAGCTCCGTGTCCGCATCCCATATCAATTGCATAAAAACTGTTATCCTTTTTTCTGTTTTTGCTGAAGAAATCAAGCGCTTTCACTAAAGTATCTCTTGGAACCTGATTGGATTTATTCTTATAATATTCATTCCAGTCAATGTTTTTAATATCGATACTGGATTTGCTCTCAGTGTTTGTATTATTTTTCAAGTGCGGGCAGAATAATTTTGATAAACTTACTTATTATAATATGAATATTCAAGTTGACGTAACCTGAACAGACCAACTTTATTCAAAACGTTTTATAAAATTATAGAATAAATTTCAACTATACTCAGATTTACCTTCTTTCTTTTGAACGATCAAAAGAA
>JAGQWH010000231.1 GCA_020437545.1 Ignavibacteriota bacterium | reverse complement strand
AAATCTGCTATTGCAGGCTGAAGAGGAAAGAATTGTAGCTTGTGAAAAAGCTTTTAATTCATTACTTAAAGTCCAAACTGATTCAAATGATGATCAATATGTCTCCATAAAGTACGAGCCCACTCTTCGTTAGTAAGATATCCGAATAAAGGATGAGTGGGAATTGGATCACCATCTTCCAACTTGCTGAATCTGTCGATCAGTTCCAGTAGAGTATTGAGATCAGAATCAAAATCTTTGATCTCCATTCTTTTTTCGAACTGATCAAATTCAGGAATTGTAGGTGCATTGTTTGGCCATGGGAGGGTCTGGGAAACCTGTATATTAAAAGGCGGATTGCTGTATTCACTTTCTATTAAAGGGACAGTGATATCACCTAATGCAACCCTCAATGGTTCGGATAAATGAACTATCATCTGATGCGAATTCATTTTCCCCCATTTGGGTTCAGTATTATTTTTTATTTTAGAAAGTCTCTCTAGAATATCCTCTCTGTTTTTTTTATCGAATAGATTTTCCATGTTTTTATAAGTTTGAAATCTGAATAAAATTTATTTATTTAATTAGAACTAAAATAATTAATCCTTTTCAGAATTTAAATTCAAACTTTTATAATATTCCTTTAATTTATCCGGATCAGTAAGCTCAAACATATCCCTGATAAGATAATGTTTTGAATCCGGAGTGTACCTGTAAAGATAAGTTAATAATTCTTTGGAAGTTGCGTATGGCGGTCCTTTATATTTTACTTTCTCAAGAAATTCGTTTAACGCCTTGTTCAGATTTTCTTCACCAATATATTCACTCAAAGTGTAAAGAGCAATTGCACCTTTGCCATAAGAAATGTAAGTCTGCTCAGGAGTCACATATACAAGCGGAGCTTCTGTTTCTGTCTCATCTGTCCTTCCTTTCAGATATCTGTTTAACTGAATATTAAGAAATTTTGCAGCGCTCGCTTTGCCATATTTCTTTTCATATATCTTAGCGGTAATATATTCAGATACACTTTCAGTTATAAAATGCGCTCCTGTAACATTTGCCGGTATCACCTGATTTCCCCACCATTGATGAGATAATTCGTGAGCCGCCACATAAAAAGAAATATCAATAGTATTATCGCCAGCATTTTCAGGATCGTTTAAAAAACGGATCTCAGATGTCGGAATAATGTTAGCTGCTGTAGTTGCATATGTTCCCTCTGATTTGGGAAATTCCACTATAAATGCCTGCGAATGCTGATATTCTCCAAAATTTTCAGTGTTATAATCATATGAAGATTTTAATCCATCGATCATTCTGAAAAGGTTATATTCGTGCCCTTTATGAAAATAGATTCCAAGTTCAACTCCTTTGTAATCATCTTTGTAAAATTCGTATTTTCCGGAATTGTATACCAGTACAAACTTAATTTTTCTCTCCGGTTTATAATGAAAATATCTTCTTCCGTTTTCAGTCCACTCCTTCAAAAGAACTCCGGGGGCTATTGCAGTCTGATCACCTGACGTACTGACTATTGTTTCAAAATGAATTTCATCTTCATCTATGCTCTGATAATGATTTTTTAAAGCCGAACTGTCTTCAGGCATTTTTTTATCCGTGTCGGCAAAATATCCAAGTCTTGGGTAAATATCCTGTTTTATAAAAGTGCCGTTTTTTAAAATATTTGAGTTCTGTGTTAATAAAGTATTAGGTTTATTTTTTATTTTGAATGTTAATTTAATACTGTCATCAGGCATTATCCCATTTGATAATTTATATACTTTAAATTTAAAAAAACTGTCCTCACTGACAATTGAAACATCCACAGGAAAATTCACAGAAGTAATTTCATCAAATCCTGTTTTAATTAATAATGTATCAATGACCTCTTTTGTCCTGTTAACAAGTATATAATGCCCGTCTGCCGTAAAGTTATTTTCTTCAGGGAATATGTCCAGTTTTATATCAACTGATGATATTCGCGGCTGCAAAGTATTCCGGTACTTTCCGAATTTTTCTCTGAACTTTGCTAGCTGATTATTGCTTTCATCAGTAGTAAGTTTAATATTTAGCGGTTTGTTCTCTTCGTTGTACAATATTATTCCTGAAATGCTGAAAATTATAATAAGACCGGTAATTGAAATTGCAGTAAGTCCTGCGAAACGGATTTTCCAAGATTTAATTCTTTCACCTGCCGACAGTATAAATTTCCTTTGCCATACAAGTAAAGTCAGAGTACAAAGTAATAATGCAAACAGACTCCAGTATATTTTGTAAATGAAAAAAGGCGTCAGTGTATGCCCGTATCCGTTCAGATCAGAATACTTAAATATCATATCCGGATCAGGATTTTTATTGAACATCAGAACATGAGTTTCTATGCCAACTAAATTTAAATTCCCAATTCCGAAGACTAATAGTATGAGTATAAAAAATCCCGTTAAAGTATTATTTGTTAAAGTTTGAACAAATAATGACGCAACAGCCCATATAATTAATCCTGAAAAATTGATTATAAAAAGTTCAACCAAATAAAGCTTTATTTCAAAATTGAAAAACCCAACGTAAATCTGAATTCCTATGCCGGTGATCATGATAAAACCCAGAAGTATTGCCTGCATAATTATAATTGCCAGTAGTTTAGAAAAATAAAAAACACCATCCGGCATCGCTGTTACATTTATCAATGAATCAATACCGGAAGATTTCGGTCGATTAATTATTATCCCGGAATATAGAAAAGTCAATCCCAGGATTATGAATGAAAAAAAGAATACCGGCAGCCCGAGTATTCTGCTCGTTACAGGTAGTAATCTTGTATCTGTTTGAGGATCCATCTGCAATAAAATAACAGCAATTAAGAATAATCCTGCAGCAAGAATACTGATAAATGATCCGCTTGTAATTATAAATTTAAGATCTGTGAGGCAAAGATAAAAAGTAGATTTTAAATAACGGGAAAAAGAAAATCTGTAATTTACATTAACAAAATCCGTATCTGTATTTTTTAAAACATTGCTCTTGTTCAACTTAAAACTGCTTTTGAAATTGAACAACCTTAAGTTCAGTTCCCGTGTAAACGCAAATTTTCTGTATATCAAATAAGAGATCAGAAAAGTAAATGAGATCCATATCAATCTGTTAAGTATTATAAGCGTTCCTAATGGCAAAGGTGCAATGTTAAACTCAGAATTAGTCAGTTCCTTTATATAGTGGTTAGTTGCTGCTTCCCCAAATGGATCAGCTAATGCTGCTAATACATGATCTTTAATACCTGCTGATAACCTAAATAATATTTCACGCACAACAAAGACAACAAAAACAAGAATGAATCCTGAATATAAATTTCGGGATAAAAGAACGATCCCAAACACTATAATTCCTGTAAACAAAAAATTCGGGATCACATAAAGAAAATATAATTGAAAATAAACAACCGGATCAAATGCAACAATTAAATTATTATCAACACCGGGTATCAAAGTTCCGGCAATCAAACCAAATATAAAAAATAACCCAATAATTAAAACGATAAGAAATGAGCTTAAAAATTTACCGGCGAGATAAGATATTTTTGAAACAGGGTAAGAAAATAAAACACTTTGCACATTATCTTTATAGTCTCTGTAAACAGAATATCCCGTTATTGCAGGAAGTAATATCATCATTCGCTTACAAAAGAAATCAACAAATGAGTACAAGCTTAAAGGTGAATTGGCAATATTACTTCCGGACGAACCTTCCCCGAATATTCCCGCCTCCCCTGCCATTGAAACAAGTGCAATCAGAAAAATACCGGCTGAATAAACATATACGGAAATGTTTTTCAGCCAGTATTTCAATTCAAACCTGAATACTGTTTTAAACATTATTGCTTTAATTTATTTACTTCCTGAAGAGCAATAAAATAAACATCCTCAAGAACAGGATCCTCAATATAAAAATCTTCAGCAGGTTTTGAATCTGCAAAGATTCGGATCTTTAACGAATTGTCCGAATTGTATTTTGTGGATAAAATGTTGTGAGTTAATTCCATTTCAGTCAACTGAGACGGTTCAATGTCTCTGACAAATATTTTTCCTTCAATATCCCGGGTAGCTGAAACCGGAGATGCCTGTTTTAGAATTCTTCCGTTATTCATTATAGCCATATCATTACACAGATCCTTAATGTCATCAACAATATGAGTTGAGAATATTATAGTATTCGAACTTGCGATCCCGCGAAGCACATTAAGGAATCTGTTTCTTTCCGCCGGATCAAGACCGGCCGTTGGTTCATCTACAATAATGAGTTTGGGATTATTTAAAAGCAACTGAGCAATTCCGAATCTCTGTTTCATTCCTCCTGAATAACTGCTTACATGTTTTTTTCTGACATCTGTTAAATTTGTTAATTCAAGCACATACTCAACTATTTTATTTCTGTCTTTTTTAGAGGCAACTCCCTTGAGTGTTGCAAAGTAATCAAGTAATTCATCAGCATTCATTTTTGGATAAACCCCAAACTCCTGAGGCAGATATCCAAGCACTCTTCTCAGACTCATAGGATCATTAAGTATATCCGTTTCCCCGAAATGCATACTGCCTGAGTCAGGATCCTGTAATGTTGCTATGGTTCGCATTAATGATGATTTGCCTGCACCGTTTGGACCAAGCAAACCGAACATTCCTTTTCCGATTTTAAGATTCAACGAATCTATAGCTTTGACTCCGTTTGGGTAAGTCTTGCAAAGGTCTTTTATTATAAGATCCATTGATTGGTTAATTGGTTAAATGGTTAATTGGTTAATTGGTTAATTAGTTAATTGGTTAATTGGTTAATTGGTTAATTGGTTAATTGGTTAATTGGTTAATTGGTTAATTGGTTAATTGGT
>JAGQWH010000230.1 GCA_020437545.1 Ignavibacteriota bacterium | reverse complement strand
CCATACACTCAATACACTCCATACACTCCATACACTCAATACACTCCATACACTCAATACACTCCATACACTCCATACACTCAATACACTCCACACACTCCATAAACTCTATACACTCAAAACACATTTTCACAAACCGCATTTTTTAACATTTGACAGAATTCAAAAATTAGCATAATTTGTCATCGGTTATTTATTAATTTAAAATTAAAAAACTATGACAACGAAAACTATCTTTACCGCAATGTATGCTGCTTTATTTTTAATGTTAATGACAGTTACACTGAAAGCACAGCTTATCGAGGAGAGCTTTGATTATCCCGAAGGCGATTCCATCGGAGCTCACGGCTGGGTTCATTTCAGTCCTAATTCCGGGACTTTAAACAGAATAATGGTAACATCTCCCGGACTTGAATATGCAGGCTTTCAGAGTCAGGGAATCGGAAATTCCGCAACACTTACAAACAGCGGACAGGATTCCTATAAACCTCTTACATCAGTTCAGACAATTGGGAGTGTTTATACTTTTTTCCTTGTGAGAATTGATACTGTGAGAAATTCAGGTGATTATTTCTGTTCGTATCTTACATCATCTTCGACAACCAATTTTCAGGGAAGAGTTTATGCCAAGAAGTCTTCATCCAACGGTGCGAATTTAGCATTCGGACTCAGCAAAACTACTACTTCCGGTGGAATAGAATGGACAGATACTGTTTATACGACAGGCGTTACTTATCTGATAGTATTGAAATATACATTTAATGAAGGGTCAAATACAGATGACGAAGTAAGTTTATTTGTATTCACTTCAGGTGTACCTTCGATAGAGCCAACACCTACAATAGGTCCCATTACAGGCACAGGTACGGATGCTACTGACATCGGGAGATTTGCATTGAGACAGGGATCATCTTCATCGGCAGCTAATCTGACCATTGATGAAATTTTCACGGGAACAGGATGGAGCGGTGTACTCCCTGTTGAGATGACTTTGTTTAATGCTTATGTAAACGGCAGAGATGTTTCGCTATACTGGCGTTCGGAAAAAGAGATAAACAATGCCGGATTCGAAGTTCAGAGAGCAACCAAGGAAGGTCAGTGGAATAAGATCGGCTATGTTCAGGGAAATGGAAATTCTTCCTCTGTTAATGATTATTCATACACAGACAGGAATCTATCCACCGGAACGTATTACTACAGGATCAAACAATTGGACATTAACGGCAATTTCGAATATTTCAATTTAAGAAATGAGATTACAATTGGCATTCCTCTGAAATATGAACTGTCACAGAATTATCCGAATCCGTTTAATCCAACTACAAATTTGGAATTTGGGATTCCGGAATTGGGATTGGTTTCATTAAAGATCTATAATTCTTCCGGGAAGGAAGTTGCGACTATAGTAAATGAAGTGTTAGCTCCCGGAGTATACAACTATCAATTCTCAACTGTCAATTATCAATTAACCAGCGGGGTATATTTTTACACGCTTGAGTCAGGAAATTTTATTGAAACGAAACGAATGGTTCTTTTGAAGTGATAGTTGATTGGTTTCCGCCACGGCGGATTGTTTATTGGTTAATTATGTTAATTTCATAAAATTGAATGGCGTCCGGATTTCCGGATGCCATTTTTAATTTTTCCCTTGCGGAGATACTGTCTATACCTAATCTCATTAAATAGATTAATAATGCATCTGAATCTTGCACTCTTACGGATTCAGAAATTGCGAATAATGAAATTCAACAATTACTCTTTCAAGAAATAAAAATATTTATATTAGGTGAGAAATCCTATTCAGAGAAAAATTACTTAAGTAAAATCATTTTTTTAGAATCGATCAAAGTTTCATCGACAAACAGCGTACAAAAATATATTCCGCTGGGAAATTTACTTCCATCAAAAACTGCCTGATATTGCCCTGTATTCTTAACTGAGTTTACCAAACTGCTGATTTCTTTACCTTCAATATCATAAACTGAGAGTCTAATATTATTTTTTGACGGTACAATATATTTTACAATAGTTACAGGATTAAAAGGATTAGGAAAATTCTGCATAAGTAAAAAACCTGACGGTATAATATTATTAACAGGTTCAACTCCTACCTGCTGAAAATACTTTATAGTAACTATATCATAATCATTTCCTGAAATCTGACTTCGCCCTGTAATTATTATATTTCCTGAACTATCAATAGCAATAGCATTTGAAACATCAACTCCATTCCCTTTTCCATTATATTCCCTCACCCAAAGAGATTCTCCTGTAGCATTACGGTACTTAATAGTAAGGTAATTGTCATTAGCACCTGTCATAAATACATTAGGACCTGATCTTTCTTTGACAATTCCGTTACCGCCTGAGTAAAAATTCGTATTGGTTCTGTAAATGCTTTCCCATTTAAAAACTAAGCTTGAATCAAACTTTACTGTAGATATATAACATGAAATACTATCACAACTGCTTCCAGTAATATATACATCTTCCCGGATACCTAAATTAATTGCATTGGCTGAATCATAAGTATTTTTAGTATGAAGAGCATTATATCCTCTGGAATACTGTAATCTAAAGTTATCGATTTTAAATTTTTGGATTAAATATTCTGGATAACCATCAGATGTAAAAGTATTTCCAATAATGTAATATGAATCCTTACCTAAAACTGAACCTTTGTTACTATTTATACTACTTCCAGATGAAGAGCGTACATAATCCCGGTTTATTCCGGAAGAATCAAATTTATATATCAAAGTTCCACCATCACCGGTTGCGCTGTAAACATTTTTCAATTCGTCAACATTAATCGTTACTGGATAATAAGCATTATAACCGTAAGAATAATTACCGGTAGTCCATATTGTATCCCCGCCGGAAGAATATTTAATAGTAAAATATTCAGGAATAATATTTTCCGATACTCCTGTTACATAAACAGAATTATCGCTGTCTATATCCAGTGCAGTTGAGATTGCCCCAAAATAAGCAGGATTAGAATATCTCTTAGCCCAAAGTAAATTTCCATCAGGATCGTATTTAATTGTAAGAAACTCGGATATAGACAATAAATTTTCGGAATACCCGGTGATACATACACAACCATCGTTTCCAATATCCATATCTTCAGCCTGATCGTTTTTTGAAAAACCGTCAAATCTCTTTGACCATAATAATTCTCCTGTAGGATTATATTTTAATAAGATGATATCAGATTGATCGTCGAGTATAGAATTACCTGCAACGTATATGTTATCAAATTTATCTGTGACTATATCAATACCTTCGTCATATCCGTTTCCAATACTACTATAACTTCTTACCCACTCTTGTGACGATTGCGCAAACAGACCTCCTGTTGAAATTAAAAATATTAATGCTATGTATATTAAGATTTTCAATACTTAATAATTCATTTGTATTTGTAATATAAAATTTTTCTGAATGAATTCATGAATTTTTGTAAGCTAATTAAAATAAAAAATAAATAACATTGAATAATTCTTATAACTTTCGAATGAGTCCGGAAAAATGCCGAAGACTCTTCCGAGGGAGTGAAACCTTCGTCCCCGCTGAGTCTCCCGCATGATTCAGCTTTGAATTAAGAAATAATTTAAAGCGGGGACGAAAAAATTGGTTAATTGTGTTAATTGTGTTGATTGGTTAAATAGCTAATTTCACAATATTGAATGGCGTCCGGATTTCCGGATGCCATTTTTATTTGAATCAAAAATTACTTAGCATAACCATCGTTTGTCATACCCGCGAACGCGGGTATCCGGGAACTTGACGAATGAATCACCGTTGATCACGACTTCTTCACTCGGCGGAGTTGTATTTTTCATTATTACTCTCCCTTAAGGATGTAAATTCCCCCATTTTAATGGGTTAAAGAAAAGATTTATTTTGATAATAAAATTCAGGATAATGATCAAAGAGAACATATCGTTCCTAATGGACTTTTGATTCTTTACTTTACTTTGCTACCGGCATTTCGTCCCTTCTTGACAGGGGTTGGGATTTTATTGCATAAATTCAAATAACCATTTCCCTAAGAGTCTTCACTCCGCCGCCGCGGATTTCAGGCAAAAAAGTTTAATGTTTTGTAAATTGAAAATGAAACTGTAATAATCTATTTTGCTTAAAAACAAAAATGCGCGTGCAAGATTTTAAGAATAAATTTTTAAGAATACTGATTGTCATAATTATCCCTGTAATTATATACTCCTGCGGAAAGAAAGAAGAACCGCAGACATTCATCCCGCCTGATCAGGAAACCACTGTAGATAAAGAAAAAGAGAGGCTTGAAAGAGAAGAATTTGAGAGACTGAAAAGACTTCAGAACGGTGAAATTGATTCGTCTCTTGTAAGTGATTCTATTGCTACAGCTGATTCATTAAAAGCAGTAAAAGATGAAAATAAGAAAAAGAATCTTGTTCAGAAAGAAAAAGAATTAAACAAGAGATTAGATAATCCTTCGACAGCAATTACGGATTATCTTGAATATTTAAAACGCGGAACACAGGAAGGCGGCAACTTTGAGCTTAATATGAAGAAAGCCAGTCAGCAGTGGACAAGCAGCAATATTGACAGATTCAAATCAAATTACAAAAATACTACAAAGATAGTTGTACTGGAAGAACCCAAGATAATTTCACAAAAAGGCAATGAAGCTACAGTGGAAGTAAGGATCAAAAAAACTGATAAAGTTGATGGCTCGAATAATGAGCTGGATATGGTCGTAAAGTATAATCTGGTAGCTGACAGTAATGGGAAATGGAAGATCAAAGATAATACGGTAGTAAAAAAGTAAACAGTTAATAGTTAGTAGTTAGTAGTTAGTAGTTAGTAGTTAGTAGTTAGTAGTTAGTAGTTAGTAGTTAGTAGTTAG
>JAGQWH010000022.1 GCA_020437545.1 Ignavibacteriota bacterium | reverse complement strand
AGGGGTACACAGTTGTATTTGGTTGCTTCGATGAGCCATAATCTTTGCATCTCTTTAAGCTTTTCCGGATTCTGTTTTACAATGTTATTGGATTGTGTCCAGTCATCGGGTCCATAAAGTTCCCAGATGTCTTCGTCAAACGGAGGCAGGTTGCCTGCAATCCAGGGAGTCGAATGCTTAGTTACAGCTGTCCACCCATTAAGATAAAGTCCGCGGTTTCCGAACATTTCAAAATACTGAACTGTATGAGTTTCCGGTGCATCGGGATTATCAAAGCTGTCAGCCATTGTGACTCCTTCAAGAGGCGCCTGCTGAATGCTGTTGACAATTGCCGGCTCAGGGAGACCTGCTATGTCAAGTATAGTTTTTGCAACATCGATCACATGATGGAACTGTGTGCGCATTTCACCTTTCGATTTAATTCCTTTCGGCCAGTGAACAATAAGCCCGTTTCTTGTTCCGCCCCAGTGTGATGCAACCTGCTTTGTCCACTGATAAGGTGTATTCAAAGCATGAGCCCAGCCCACTGCATAGTGGTTATAAGCTTTTGGAGTTCCGAAATCGTTTATCTTGCTGAGCAGGAATTCGGTTGTCTCAATACCGGGTATCCCGTTAAGAGTTGTCATTTCGTTAAAGCAGCCGTGAAGTGTCCCTTCTGCAGATGCACCGTTATCTCCGACTATAAAGAAGATCAAAGTATCATCCAGAATTCCAAGATCTTCAAGCGTATCGACAACCTTTCCCATGCAGTGATCTGTCTGTTCCATAAATCCTGCATAAATTTCCATCTCCCTTGCAAGTACGGGTTTGAGTTTTTCGTCAATGTCATTCCATGCAGGGATCTCTTCAGGTCTGTCAGTAAGTTTGGCATTCTTTGGAATTACTCCGAGCTTCTTCTGCCGTGCAAAAATCTCTTCTCTTAATTTGTCCCATCCCTTATCGAACTTGCCTTTATATTTGTCGGACCATTCCCTTGGAACATGATGAGGTGCATGAGTAGCACCCGGGGCATAATAAACAAAGAAAGGTTTATCAGGCATCAGAACTTTTTGCTGACGAATGTAAGTGCACACACGTTTTGAAAGATCATCATTCAGAGTATAACCTTCTTCAGGGGTTTTATCAGGTTCAACGGGTGTCGTGCCTTCATAAAGTCCCGGATAATACTGGTTTGCTTCACCTCCGACAAAGCCATAGAAATGTTCAAAGCCTGAACCTGTCGGCCATTGCTGGAAAGGTCCCATCGGAGTCACCTGCCATGCAGGCACTTCGTGACATTTGCCGAACTGTGCTGTCGAGTATCCATTAAGTTTCAGGGTCTCTGCAAGCGGTGCTTTATTCTTCGGTCTGATACTGCTGTTTCCCGGTGCTGAAGTTGCCATTTCAGTTATTGCACCCATTCCGACCGAATGGTGATTTCTTCCGGAAAGAAGCGCTGCTCTTGTCGGTGAACAAAGAGCCGTTGTATGAAATTTTGTATATTTGAGTCCATTTTCGGCAAGCTTCTCTGCTGTCGGCGTATAGCAAGGTCCTCCGAATGCGCTGGATGAACCGAATCCTGCATCATCAATTAAAAAAATAAGCACATTTGGAGCACCTGCAGGCGGACGAAGTTCTTTGATCGGCGGATATTTTGTGTTCGGGTCTTTTGCATCGTAAGTAGTAAGACCGACATATTGTTCATCCGGAATCGGAAGAATAGTCCTGTGAATATCTTTCTGTAATACTGAATCATTTTGGATGGAAGTTTTTTTAGCTGAATCTTTCTTCGGGGAGATTTTTTTCTTAGCCATAAAGATTAGTTGATTTGATTTTAAAAGTATTTTTAAATTCTTTAAAAAATTAAGAAAATTAAGTTAACAAAGTTTTTATATTATTGAAATGTGAAAGCAAGAGAATTCAGAAATTAATGATAACTTTTCAATATGATTACAAAATTGTTTTCCGGATTTTTTCAGTTGGTAATTTTAAGCCGGTAAAATATGAATAAGAGGAGGTTATTTCTTATGAATGATTTTTTAACAATTGAAATAATTTTAAAGTAATTTTAAATATAAATCACAAATTCTTATAAACCTCCATCACTTTTTCCTTCCCGTATTTATTCTCAAGCTGCATGACCGTAAAATGTCCCTCTGCCATGCGCTGAAAGTGATTCATAAATACTAAATTGATAGCTCCGCCTGATGCGGCTCCGATCACCGGAACGGATTTAGCCGCAGCTCCTTCGGATATTATTATACCGAATCTTGAAGCTATTTTTGAAATGAAACTTACTAGAGCTGGTGCGCTTTCCTTTACCATTCCCTTATTCAGCAGATATTTGTTTGCTTCGGACACTGCACCGGCAAGAGCTCCTCTTGTTATGTAATAAGCGCTGTCAGAAAAATCATCCCGTTTCGAATTTCCACCCAGCGCAAAGACCTCTAAACAGGCAAGCTTGGTTTCTGTGTCATTAATGTCAAAACCTTTGCTTCTTGCTATGTCAGCGATCGAACGAAGCATGATAGTAGTGGTGACCGGAAGTTCTATGGTAAGAGACGCCAGTCCGAAAAATCCTCCGGCTGTTCCGGTACCGGTGACAAGAATTTTATGAAATAGATTATTCGGTTTCATATTGCTGCGGTTATCCATTTTTGATACCAGAATGTCCAGTGACTTGAGAAGTACTTTTTTTGCAAGATCACCAACACCTTCCTGAAATTTTTCCGGTAAAAAAGTATATATCATTTCGACCGGCTTACCGATAACGTTTGATATCTCCATGAGAAATGCCGGGTTTTCAAGTAATTTCTTAGCTTGTCTGAGTTTTTCTAAATCCTGATCTGTCATAAATTTTAAATATTTAAATTTTAAACATAAAAAGATAATCCCTAAATTTTGAATGAAAACATTTACTAAAAATAATAAACAAGCAAGGGAAAATCTATATTATTCAAACCTTACAAGGAATTAATTCTTTCAAGTCTGACCGATACCGAATATCAAAATTAATTATTTAAAGAGGGGAAAAATTTTACTTGACAAAATGAACAGTGTTCAGTATTTTTATGCCGTTCAGAAAATTTAGTAAGATATTATAAAATTCTAAAATGGGTATCAAAGAAAGAAAAGACCGCGACCGTGAAGAAATGAAAAAGCTTATACTCGATACTTCACTTAAATTATTTACAGAGGAAGGTTTTGGAAAAGTATCCATGAGGAAGATCGCATCTAAAATGGAATACAGTCCGGGTACTATTTATCTTTATTTTAAGAATAAGGATGAAATTTTATACGAACTGCATAATATTGCATTTGATAAATTTTATTCGGAGCAGATGAAAATAAAAGATATTGAGGATCCAATGGAAAAACTGATAAAACACGGAGAAATATACATAGACTTTGCCCTGAAAAATACTGAATATTATGATCTAATGTTTATCATGAATGCTACCGGTTTTGAAATAGCCAAAAAGGAAGAATGGAAAGTCGGATTCAGGACATTTGATTATTTAAAATCAAATGTACAGGAATGTTTTGATGCCGGATATTTTAAAGGCGATGACGTTATGGCTGCTACAATTGCGACCTGGTCTCTTGTTCACGGGATAGTATCACTTTATATAAGGAACAGGCTTGCGATGATCCCGGAAAATTATGTCAGACATATGATGTCCGAAAGCATGAAATTCTTCTTTGAGAATTTGAAGAAACAAAACAAGAAGTAAAATTTTTTTAACATCACACTGAACATTGTTCATTATAAATTAACTGTTCATTAAACTAAACAAAAAAATATCATGAAAAAATCAATTTATCTTACACTGCTAATTTTTCTAATGTCTTCAAATTTTTCCTTTGCTCAGAATAATAAAGGTATTCTGAAAGGAAGAGTAATTGATAAAGTTACTCAGAGTCCGCTTCCTGATGCTGTCATAGAAGTTATAAATACAGGAGAGAAAACGGGAACTGATTCTGAAGGTTATTTTACATTTGATGATCTTGAGATTACAAACATAGAATTGAAAGTGTCATATATAGGATACACTGATTTATTAAAAACTGATCTTGTTCTTTATCCAAACAGACCTCTTGAGATCATAATTGAAATGAATACAACTTCAATAACTACAAATGAAATTGAAGTTGAATCAAATTATTTTCAGAAGGATCAGGATATAAATGTCAGCTCAATAAATCTTGATTATGAAGAGATCAGACGAGCGCCGGGTGCTGCAGAGGATATTTCAAGAATGATACAGTCAGGTCCGGGAGTTTCAATATCAAATGATCAGAGGAATGATCTCATTATCAGAGGTGGTTCGGCTTCCGAAAATTTATTTCTTATTGACGGTGTTGAGATCCTGAATTTAAATCATTTCGGCAGTCAGGGTTCTACGGGGGGACCCATTGGTCTGATCAATCTCAAATTTCTGCAGGATGCAAACATCTACACAGGCGGGTTTCCGGTGATGTATGGAAATAAATTATCCGGAGCTGTTGATCTGAAATTCAGAAACGGCAGCAGAAAATATTACTATAACAATTTGGATCTTTCACTGCAGGGATTCGGCGGATTGTTTGAAGGAGCATTGTCAAAAAACAGTTCATATCTTGTATCTGTAAGAAGAAGTTATCTTGATCTGATACAGAATGCGATAAGATTATCAGCTGTACCGAAATACTGGGATCTGAACATGAAACTCAGTTTTGATCTTAATGAAAAAAATTCTCTGGGTTTTGTAGGATTTTCCGCAATTGATAACATAGAATTTGGTAAGCGTGACACTACTGATGAAAACGCAAATCCTTTTCAGAATGCGACTTCCGACAGGCAGTTCTATGGCGGCGGATTTACACACAAATATTTTATTAAAAACGGTTATATACAAAATGTATTATCAACCAATATAACTGACTTCAATACGGTACAGAATAATAAAGATAATACTTCGGTCATCTACAGCAATAAATCACTTGAAAGCGAGACCTTACTCAAGTCAGATCTGTATTTACAATTGAATAATAAACTGAATCTGACTTCCGGGATCGGAGGTAAAATGGTACTGAATAATTACAATATTTATAATAAAAGTGATACTTCTTACACAGGCTATATTACACCCGAACTCAGGTTTGACAATGACATAAGTTCGGCAATATTATACGGATACAGTAATCTCAGTTCAAGATTGTTTAATGAAAGATTAACAGTCAATGCCGGTTTGAGATATGACTATTTCGGATATTTAAATAACAAAGGTAATTTCTCTCCAAGGATAGGAGCAAGTTATAATATTACACCTGTTACAACAATAAACGCTTCCGCGGGAATTTTCTATCAAAATCCTGAATATATCTGGCTTGCATCCGATGAATCAAACAAGAATCTTGAAATGATAAAGGCGGAACATTACATTTTCGGAATTGAGCATTACTTCGCGCCGGACATCAGGGCTACTGCCGAGGTTTACAGAAAGAATTATTCAAATTATCCTGTCAGTGTTAATAATCCGACATATATACTTGTTAACGGAGGTTCGGAATACGGTCCGAATCTTGTAGGAAGCGCGGTGAGTGACGGATATGGAACAGTCGACGGGTTTGACATCTCAATTCAGAAAAAGCTTTCCGGAAACGGTATTTACGGGATGCTGAATTATTCATATATGAACTCACAATTCCAGGCGCTTGCAGGCGGTAAAGTTCCGGGTGCATTTGATCAGACAAATCAGATCACACTTACACTTGGTTATCAGGTGGCAAAAGACTGGCTCATCGGATTAAAATACAAATATGCTACAGGAAAACCTTATACTCCATTTGATACGGAAGCTTCTATTGCTGCTGACAGGGGTATTTATGATATGAGCAGATATAACGCTTTAAGGATCCCGGATTATCAGAGAATTGATCTGAGAATTGATAAAAATTTTACATTTAACAATATCGGTATAGTAGGATATATAGAATTTCAGAACCTTCTGAATAAAGAAAACATCAGTGAGTATTACTGGGATGAGGACAGGGATACAACGGGAAAGATCCTAAACTGGGGATTCTTTCCAGTAGGAGGTTTCAGTCTGCAGTTTTAAAAATTTTTAAATAAAATATTAAATTTTCCGAATCTAATTCTGAATTTAATAAGTTAAACCCCTTAATCAGTTTTTAAGACTTTTTAAGGGGTTTTCAATTTAATAACCGGAAAAGAATTTATAATAAATACTCAAAGTATCTTAGGAAATGAAAACTTTAAGAAAAAGAACAAAAATCTCCATATAATTTTAAGCAAAATTTTGTTAAATTACCCGACATTTCAATTTTATAAAAAATAAATCAAATTGTATTCCAGTTTAGGGAGTAATTATCAGGTTTGTTTAAAAGTTGGCTGTAAATCATTTTATAAAAACAATAAATTTAAAAAATTAAGGAGTATAAAAGTTAAATGAAAAAAATCGGAATATTATTCGGACAGGAAAATACCTTTCCACAGGCATTCGTTGACAGAGTTAATGAAAAGAATGAAAAAGACATCATAGCGGAATTTGTAAATATTGACAAAGTTGAACAGGGTGAGTTCTGCGGTTATGACGTGATCATCGACCGTATTTCACAGGACGTACCGTTTTACAGAGGCATGCTGAAAAATGCTGCTATCAGCGGAACAGCAGTTATCAACAATCCTTTTTGGTGGGCAGCAGACGACAAGTTTTTCAATAATGCGCTTGCAACAAAAGTAGGCGTACCCGTTCCAAAAACAGTTTTATTGCCATCAAACCAGCATCCTACAGACACAACAGGCGAATCATTCAGAAATCTTGCATTCCCATTGGACTGGGAAGGAATGTTCGAATACGTCGGGTTCCCGGCTTACTTCAAACCTTTTTCAGGCGGCGGATGGAAGAGTGTATATAAAGTGGAAGATGCTGCAGATTTTTTTAATAAATATCAGGAAACAGAGCAACTTGTGATGATGCTTCAGGAAGAGATCACTTTTGATCTGTATTTCAGATGTTATTGCATAGACAGAAAAGATGTTCTTATCATGCCTTACGAGCCGAGAAATCCTCATCATTTAAGATATGTATCGAATGCAGCACCTGCTGAACAGAAAATGCTTGATCTTATTAAAGATTATGTTTTGAGACTGAATAATGCATTAGGCTATGATTTTAATACAGTAGAATTTGCTGTGAGAGATGGCATACCATATGCAATTGATTTCTGTAACCCTGCGCCTGATGCAGACGTGAACTCTGTCGGTCAGGAAAATTTTGACTGGGTGGTTGAGGCAGCTGCTAATATGGCTATCAACAGAGCTAAGACTCATAAAGACGGTTTGAATAATCTTACCTGGGGAACTTTTGTAAAGAATTTTTCCGCAGGAGGTTCATTGCTGGATGATTCAACAAATGATAATGACACAAAAAAAAAAGCTGAATCAAAAAACGGATCAATAGTAAAAAAAGCAAAGACTGTAAAAGCAAAAGCTAAACCAAAAAAAGAAAAATCTAAATAATTTATATTGCTGGAAAATCAGGAAACATATACCTTAGGGATCGAAGAAGAGTTTATGATAATCGATCCCGTTTCTCGGGAGCTGCAGTCTCATATTCAGACAATTTTTGATGAAGGTAAATTATTACTTAAGGAAAATTTCAAACCTGAAATGCATGCTTCTGTCATAGAGACAGGTACAAACATCTGCAAAAATATTCAGGAAGCCCGTACAGAAGTAATAAATCTCCGGAGTTCACTTGCTATGCTTGCTGACCATCACGGTCTGAGAATAGCCGCTTCGGGTACTCATCCATTCTCACACTGGCGTGATCAGAGGATCACCGATCATCCGAGATATACTGAGATCATAAACGAAATGCAGGAAACCGCAAGAGCTAATCTTATCTTCGGAATGCATGTACATGTCGGAATTGCTAACCGGGAGATAGGTATTCACATAATGAATGCCGCAAGATATTTTCTTCCTCACATATTTGCCTTGTCAACGAATTCACCATTCTGGCTTGGTCGAGATACCGGTTTTAAATCTTACAGAGTAAAAGTTTTTGATAAATTTCCGCGAACAGGTATTCCTGATTTTTTCAGCAGTCTTGCTGAATATGATAATTTCATTAATCTTCTTATCAAGACAAACTGTATTGATAATGCAAAGAAAGTATGGTGGGATATACGGGCTCATCCTTTCTTTAATACCTTAGAATTCAGGATCTGTGATGTACAGATGAGAGTAGATGAGACAATTGCACTGGCTGCACTGATACAGGCAGTTGTGGTAAAACTCCACAAACTCATTCAGCAGAATCTTGGATTCAGGATCTATGAAAGAGCTCTTATGATGGAAAATAAATGGAGAGCTTCAAGATACGGTATCAGCGGTAAGCTCATTGATTTTGGTAAACAGGAGGAAGTGCCGTTTACTGAACTAATGAAAGAACTTCTTGAATTTATTGATGATGTTGTTGATGAACTCGGAAGTCGTGAAGAGATCAATTATATTTTCAGAATGCTGGATAAAGGAACCGGTGCAGACAGACAGCTCAGAGTATTTTATGAGAGTGATCAGAATTATGAAAAACTGGTAGATTACATTATTGATGAGACTAATCTCGGACTCACTTATCAGCCAAAGAATATTATCATAAAAGATGATAATAGTAACAGCGATAAAGATAATAAAAAAATCGAGACCGGAATAAAATTAAAGGAAAAACCGGTTAAAAATCCTGTATCAATTCTGACTTCTGAACAAATTGATCTTGATGAAAAATCAAAAAAACAAACGGCAGCTAAGAAACAAAAGAAAGCTGTTGTAAAAAAAACAAAAAAGAAAATCACCCCTTCTATTAAATCAACAAAATCCATTAAACAAAAAAATACCAATAGAAAATGAAAAATTCTTTTATAACTGAGATTGATTTTGATAAAGAATTGAGCATAGGTGCTGAGAAAGCAATCAATTCATGTCTCAGGCTAAAACCTGAAGAAAGAATTACTATTATTACCGACAATGATTCACTTGAAATTGCTACTTCAATTGTAAGTGAAGTTAAAAAAGTAGGGTCAGAGTTCAGTCTCATGGTGATCGAGGATTATGTAGCTAGACCAACTCCGAATATGCCAAAACCAATACTTGAAGATCTTGCTAAATCTCAGGTTAGTATATTTTGCGCACAGGCTCAGACAGGAGAACTAAGTTCCAGAATACAAATGACTGCAGTCGTTAACAGACATAAGATCCGTCATGGTCACATGGTTAACATCAGCAAGAGAATTATGAAAGAAGCTATGAGAGCTGATTTCCTTGAAATTGATAAATTGAGTCAGAAGCTTATTGAAAAGGCAAGGAAAGCCAGATACATAAAATGCAAATCAAAAGGCGGAACGGATGTCGTAGCAGAGTTTTCTCACAAACTCAACTGGCTGAAGACAAGCGGAATTATATCAGTTGATAAATGGGGTAACCTTCCGGGCGGAGAGATTTTTACTTCACCGCTTAATGTTGAAGGTCTGTTTGTTGTAGACGGCGTTGTTGGAGATTATCTTTGTCCGAAATACGGGGATCTGAAAGATACTCCTCTTTTTATTGAAATTGAAGATGCAAGAATTAAAAAACTTACCTGTGAAAATACTGCGCTTCTTGATGAGTTCACTGCGTACACTATGACAGATGAGAACAGTAACAGAGTAGGTGAATTTGCGATCGGTACAAACATAGCTATCTCAAAAGTGATCGGAGAGATCCTGCAGGATGAAAAACTGCCAAGCATTCATATGGCTTTTGGTCATCCGTATTCAGAGCATACCGGAGCTGACTGGGTTTCTACTACTCATATTGACTGTGTTGGAATTGACATGGACATCTGGCTCGAAGATGAAAAAGTTATGGAGTGCGGGAAGTTTCTTATTTAATACTTAGTATTGAGTATTGAGTATTGAGTATTGTGTATTGTGTATTGGGTATTGAGTATAAGAGCTTTTGACCTTTGACCTTTGACCTTTGACCATTGACCTTTGACCTTTGACCTTTGACCTTTGACCTTTGACTTTTGACCTTTGACTTTTGACTTTTGACCTTTGACCTTTGACCTTTGACTTTTGACCTTTGACTTTCAACTTTTAACTTTTAACTTTTAACTTTCAACTTTTGATTAAGTCTCTCAGAGAAAAATATATTTCCGAATTCACACAGTCCAAATACGAAGACTTTGTCAAGGACATGAATTCGGAATTTGATTATAAGATCGATTTCCGGATTGCTGAGACACCTATATTCCTTCCGAAACATTTAATGAATGAAATTTCTAACGCTGCGGAAGAATTTACTACTGCGTTACAAAGCAAAGAGTTCAAAGAATTTTCAAAGGGCGGTCTGCCCAGGCAACTCGAAGTTCCGAATGAAGACGAGCATACTTCGCTGCTTGCTATAGATTTTGCAATATGTAAAGATGAAAACGGAAATTTCATCCCTCAGCTGATCGAACTTCAGGGATTTGCTTCTCTCTATTGTTATCAGGAGCTGCTCAACATTAAAATGAGAACGCACTTTGATATTGGTGATAATCTATATACTCATTTCAATGGTCTGAATCCGAATTCATATATGAAAATTGTCAAAGATACTATTGTCGGAGATTCTGATCCTGAGAATGTAATACTGCTTGATATCGAACCTGAAAAGCAAAAGACTTACATAGATTTTTTATGCACGGAAAAATATATTGGTGTCAAACCTGTATGTATCACAAAAGTAAAAAGGGAAGGTAAAAAACTTTTTTATGATAATAACGGAAAGAAAACGCCGATCGAGAAGATTTACAACAGGGTTATTTATGATGAACTTGCAAAACGATCTGACATTAAATATGACTTCAGATTCTCAGAAGAGCTTGATGTAAAATGGGTAGCGCATCCCAACTGGTTTTTCAAGATAAGTAAATATTCAATTCCTTTTTTTAAAAATAAATACGTTCCGAAAACAGATTTTCTCAGTGACGTAAAAGAAATTCCCGAGGATCTTGAAAATTATGTTTTAAAACCACTCTATTCTTTTGCCGGGGCAGGCGTTATTTTTGATCTTAAAAAAGAAGATCTTGTTGCCATACCCGAAGACAAAAAGAAAGATTACATACTTCAGAGAAAAGTAAACTACGAACCTTCAATTGTCACTCCTGACATTCCTGCAAAAGCTGAACTAAGACTGTTATTTGTATGGAATGACAAACCTCAGCTAATACACAATCTTGTCCGTCTGTCAAAAGGAAAAATGATGGGAGTCGATTTTAACAAAAATCAGACCTGGGTGGGATCGAGTATAGCTTATCACGAAGAATTAAGTTGATTTGGGATTTAAAAGATCTTTGATTTTTGATTGTTGATTTTTGATTTACCTTCCTGCAATTTTCTCATAACTCATTCCGCCTCGGCGGATCATAACTCATATCTCATAACTCATATCTCATAACTCATATCTCAATACTCATAACTCATAACTCATAACTCAATGCTTTTCATCTTCAAACCTATCCAACACATTCAAAAACTGAATTGCTTTCGTAACAGATTTTCCACCGGCATTATTTATAAAAAACCTTACCCATTTTTTGTTCATGTTTTTATATGATACCTGAGTATAGGCATAAATCGAAAGGAAAGTAAATATTGAGCTGACTATAATATTTCCGATCCACCATTCTTTTGGTAACGCGCTTATGACATCCACATCTGCAAACAGATAAAGCCCGAGGACCGGATATACGAACCAGAACGGGATCACTAAAAATACTAATTTAAAATAATCCAGAATATGAGTCTGAAGCAGAGTCAGCTTTTTCTGAATATCCGTGACACTATCACTGTAGTTTATCTGAACAATGATCACTATTTGTCTGATACATAAAATCAAAGAATAGATCACAAACATTAATACTGCAGTCAAAAGTATAGCAATGTTTATATTGGAAGAAACTTCAACTAGGATACTTCCCAGAAAGAACGCTATAAAAATGTGTACAATTGTTTCAAATATTCTTAAAAACAATAATGGCTTTAATCCGGATTTTGATTTCTGAGACTGTATTATTTCCAGGCAAAGGATATTCAGTTTCATTGATCTGTCCAGCAGGTCGTCGTGAGATTTCCAGATGTTTTTTATGTCTGATGTTTCCATATGATTATTTTTGTGCGTTATTAAATTTTTGTTTTAATTTTTCCTTGATTCGGCTGATCTTTGTTGCGACATTTGTTTCTGTAATTCCAAGAATCTCTCCGATCTCTTTATAAGAATTCTCTTCGAGATACAGTAAAATCAACGCTCTGTCCAATTCATTGAGTTCGTTAATGAATTTCTGAAGCAGGCTGAAATTATTTTCTGCTTCACTGACATCTGAAATATCTTCTCCTGATGCAATTTCAAAAACCTTATCATCCAGCCTGTCAGTCAGGTCTGCCTTCCTGTCTTTTCTGTAAAATGAGATCGCTACATTCAAAGCAACCCGGTACATCCATGTTGAGAATTTTACAGGATCATTATTTTCAGGGTCAAAAGTTTCAAAAGACTTCCAGAGCTGATAGAGAATCTCCTGAGCCAGATCTTCCCGTTCATTTTTGTTCCGGCAATAAGAATTACATATTTTAAATATGATCTTTCTGTGCTGCTGCATCAGATTCAGAAAAAGCTCTTTATTGGTTATGGTTTTTTGATTACCGGACATTGTCAATTTTTATCTCTGTAATATTATTCGCAGGAAGGATTAAATAATCACAGATAAAATGAAAAATTTATTTTGATTAAAAAAGATTTGTTTGTATTTCGGGGATCTAATTAATAATGGAATATATCCTTTTTACAATATAAAGTTTTACATCATCTCCGACTTTAAAAATACCTGTCCCGATGATCTTACCATCTGAACTTTCTGAACTGAAATAAACTCTCTTATATTGATTTTCCTCAACGGTTATTTTAATGTTATCAATTGCCTTATCGATAAGGTCTCTGACTGTAATGTTTTTAACTTTTGTTTTTTGATCAAGGTTTTTATATCCGGCAGTCGTACCGGTAGGAATGCCACCGGCTCTTGGTGGAGTTTTACATTGCCATGGACGGATGATTGCATTCCCTCCGCCCGGCTGACAACCAATGCTTTTTTTATCGTCTGAAGAATTCTGATAAGCAAAAAACTGATCTTCATTATCATTAAAAATAAAAAACGCATCATTGTATTCATCCTGCTCTATCATCCAGCCAAAATCACCATCCTGCCCGGGACTTTTATATACTGATGGTATTATTTCAATATCACGCTTCAGTTTTTCTTTCATAATGGTTAAGGTTTTTTAAATTATCAATTATCAATTATCAATTATCAATTATCAATTATTTTTTAAGATCTTGTTAACGGTTTTACCAACCCAGTTATCTCCGGAAATTTTTCCGGGTTTTTTGAAATACAAATTAAAATCGTTTCTGTCAATTTTCCCTTCGGAAAATTTAAATAGTATTTCAATATCTTTTAAATAAGGTGAATATTTTTTCAGAAATATTGACGGTATGTTTTTATTTGTTTTAAAATATTTTTTTATTCTTTCTATCTCGGTTAAAGCGTCTACATAATGCTTTAGCTCATAGTATGCTCTTAATTTTTGAAATGAAGAATCAGTATAATGAAGATAATTTTTCCTTGTGACCTTATTAAGAAGTATGAGAGCATCTTCAAACTTTCTTTCTTCCGCGGCTATCATTGCCTCTGCAATTAAGATGTTATCTTTTCTGTAATCAGAGGGAAGGTATTTTGAATAATCTTTTATAAAAGATCTGACCCACTCTATTTCGCCGACCCTGAGCCCGATGAATACATAATCTCTGAAATTATTAACTGGGAAATTATATTCTGTGAGTTCTATGAAATATCCGTCTTTAAGCTTTTGCCGAATGATGCTGAATAATTGTTTGTAAAAACCGGGTTTGTTGAAATGAGTCTGATTAATGCAATAGGTAATAAACAGTAAATAAATAAACTGATTATCGTCATGTGTAAGAGATGACTTTATTTTTTTATGTATTCCGACTGCATTTTTAAAATGCAAATCTGCAGAATAATCTTCGAATGAAAGATACATTTCGTAAAAGATCCTGATGAGATCGCAGTATTCCGGATCTGTTTTTTTAAGCTTTTCAAGGATCTCATTTACGGGCAGATTTTTCAAAGTTATAATGGGAAGCAAAGTGTTCTGATCTGATCCCATGAATCTCTGCTGCTGAAGTTCTATGCAATTCTTAAGGAGATCCAGCAAAAATCCGTAAATATGAAATTCTGATTTTAATGAAAAATGCTCTGTGAATGATCTGCTTTTACCCTGCAGGAATAATTTTACGGATGAAAGTTCATAAAGCAAAAATTCAGATCTTATCTTACGGGAAGAAATTTTTTCTTTTTTCAGGGATTCAGTTGAAGAATTATAAACATATTCAAATAACCTGAAAGAGTTTTTCTCTGAATAATAATTCATCAGTATTTTGTTTCTGTCTATGGGTAAAAATTTTAATTGCCTTATTACAATGAACATTTCAAAGATCTTGTATAGCTCAGACAATCTGTTCTGTAATGTGTTCTTGCTTAGATTAAGATCTTTCATCAAAAGTTCAAGTATGCTTTTATTACTATGACCTTTGAAATTTGATTTATGAAGACCTTTAAGAATTTTTAAAATGCCGGAATAGCTTCTTTGCCCCGAAAAATATTTGGAAGTTGAAAAGAATACAAATTCATTGAATTCTTTTTGCGAAATTAAACTCAATCCCTGAATAAGTTTTATATTTACTGCTGGTGAAGATTTTATGTCCATATAATGAGAAAATAATCATAAAATTAACATTTTTATATAATATAATAAAAATATCCGGTGAAGATTTGTGGATCTGCAAATTGAACATAATATTCTCTTTGACTATGTTTATAAAAACTTAAAGTAATATTAACTAAATATCAGAGAGACTAAACAAAAATGAAAAAATTATTTATTAAACTTTTTATTACAGGCATCCTGATCCTGATCGCAGGCAATCAGAATGCATTTTCACAATGGAACCAGAACTGGAAATGGAGCATGGGAAATCCCACAGGAGACGATATCAGATACATTCAAATGTTATCTCAAACAGAATGGATAGGACTGGGATTTAACGGCGGATTTATAAAGACCACTAACGGCGGATTAAACTGGACCTCAAGATCGGATGTGACAAGTTACACTGGCTACAATCCTCCCCGTATCAGAGACGGCTGGTTCTTTGACAGCAATAACGGTTTTGCTGCAGGGGATCAGGGTCTGAACGGAGTGATATCACGAACAACCAACGGCGGATCTAACTGGTCAAATGTTATACTGCCAAGTACAACAATTACTTCAATATATTTTCTGAATAACAGCACGGGATATGCTGTAGGCAGCTATCTTTCATCCGGATACAAAACCACTAACGGCGGAGCAAACTGGACAGCAATGGCAATGGGAGGAACTGATCAGTTCCAGGATATATTTGCCCTTGATGCCAATAACATCTATGCTGTCGGAGGAAAAAATTTCTATAAATCCACTGACGGCGGTACTGTCTGGACAAACATTGCGACCACCATTAATTATGCTTCTCATTTCAGTGTTTATTTTAAAGATGCCAATACAGGATTTATAGGAGGTGATGCCGGTTCTTTTTATTTTACATCTGACGGAGGAAGCACGTGGGCTTCAAGACCTGCTCCAGCAACTGATCAGCTTATGAAGGATATTCAGTTCAATGATCCTGAACTCTTTATGGTAGGTGATAAAAACAATTTATACAGAACTACAGATTATGGTCTGAACTGGGATATTTTGAATTTCAGCAGCAGCGCACCTCCGGACAATATTACAAGCTCTATGTATTCAATAGATAAGACCGGAAATACAATTGTGATTACAGGTTTTACAGGACTTATATATAAATCAACTGATGACGGAAATAGCTGGTCAACTATTACAACTGCAAAACATAATTATTTTCTTTCGGGAATTTATGCTAACTCATCCACACGAAAGATATGGGTAATTGGTGATGCCGGACCTAGTTCTGTGCTGTACTCTTCTGATTTCGGCAGTACATGGTCAACAAGTTTTGGCAGCGCACCCAATACAAATTTCAGGGACATTGATTTCCTTAATGACAATACAGGATATATATGCGGTGAAGGCGGATCAATAATAAAAACAACTAACAGCGGACAGAACTGGACTACTATTCCCTCAATAACTATTCAGGCTGCTAATTCAATTGCTGCTGTAGACGAAAATGTAGTACTGGCAGGCTGTAATAACGGAGTTTACTTAAGATCCACAAATTCAGGTTTGAATTTCAGTCTTATTAATGCCGGAATATCATTTCAGAACTTCAGTTTCGTAGATAATAATACAGGATGGGCTGTTGGTTCTTCAAAAATACTTAAGACAACAGATAAAGGTGTGACCTGGGCTTTGCAGTATTCGCATACTGCAACTCTGTTAAGAATTGATATGATCGATGGCAATAACGGTTTTGCATGCGGCTGGTCGGGAAGTTTGTTTAAAACAACAAACGGAGGGGTTAACTGGAATCAGCTGCCTTCTCAGATACCTAACAATCTTACCGGATTGGATTTTGCAGATGCAAACACAGGATTCGTTGTTTCAGGAGGAGGGTTTGCAGTGCCTGGTTCTGCGATGAGAACGACTAACGGCGGAGCTTCATGGCAGATAATAAATGCAGGTACCAATCCCTTATTTTGTGTAAAAGCCGTTCATCCGGATACAGCAATTGCAGTCGGATTTGCAAACATTGTAAAATATACCGGACCTGCTTCAAGCTTTAAAATGAATCTGACTATGAATTTTGAACTGTGTCCGAATCAGGATACTCTGACTGTTGAAATCCGGAGCAGTACTGCCCCATACAATTTGATAGAATCAAGAAAAGGTTTGGGAGGTCAGGGTGAATCAGGTCTTTTTAATTTCTATTCAGCATCAAACGGTACGCCTTACTATATAGCTGTAAAGCACCGTAATTCTATCACTACCTGGAGTTCGGCACCTTTGTCATTTTCAGGATTTGCCATGAACTATGATTTTACCACTGCAGCTTCACAGGCTTATGGAAATAATATGAAGAATACGAATTCGCTCTGGTCATTTTATCAGGGTGATGTGAATCAGGATGGAGAGGTTAATTTAGCAGATGTTCTTATAATTTATAATGCTGCATCAAATTATGAGAACGGACCATATCTTGTGACCGATCTGAACTGCGATCATTATGCTGATCTGTCAGATATTATTCCGGCATTCAACAACAGCTCGGCATTCATTAGTGTACAGAGGCCATAGAAATAATTTTTTTTCATGATAACAAAAAGGGACCGGCAGTAATTGCCGTTCCCTTTTTGGTTTTATAAGACTTAATGCCGGAATAATTATTTTATGTTATGCCGTTGAAGGTCACCAACAACCGCGGGAAATCAGATCCAGATCGTAGTTTTTATTTCTTTATCAGATTCTATTTTCTCTTTTTTCCTTACTTCAGCTTTTAGCGGAAGCAAATAGGTTTTATGTTTAGTGTCAAACCATATTGCTGTTTCCCATTCACTGCTCCCGGTTTTTGCTGTTGCCTTCAACCGTCCCCAGCCTTCTTCCTGCCACTTTAAATTTTCCCGGATCTCAGCGGATATTTTTAACGGAAGCGAAACAAAATGCCAGCCTGCAGGAGTAGAATGCTGCCAGACCTTTGCAGTAAATTTGTATTTTATTCTTCGGATCATTTGTCTTATTTATTTATATCCCCCGGTTATTTCTTCTTCACCATTATTCATTTATTTAAGATCTGAAAGTATTAATTTCTTCTGCCTGAAAGTATTCTTCAGAGCTTTTTCTCTGACTGCAGGTTCATCGCTGTGTATCAGTTCAAAGTATTCAACGGGAACAACCTGCCATGACAAACCATACTTGTCTTTGCACCAACCGCAAACCCCTTCCTCTCCGCCATTGGTAGTAAGCGCTTCCCAGTAGTAATCCACTTCGTTCTGGTCTTTGCAGTTTATGACAAGTGAAATTGCTTCATTGAATTTGAACATCGGTCCTGCGGCAAGTATGGAAAATTCGATTCCCGCAAGCTCTATTACGGCAGTTTCAAAACTTCCGGAGTTACCATTTCCGTTCTCGTCCGGCATATTCTCAAATAACCGGTAGTCTTTCAGTTTACCGTCCTTAAATATGGACAGGTAATACTCTGCTACTGCTTTTGCGTCTTTTTCAACCCAGAGACATGGGGTGATTTTTTGGTTGTTCATTGTATATGGTTTTGATTGTTGTAATAAATTCTTGTGATTTCTCCAACTAACCACAGAATGAACCAAAACTTATCAATTGTAAAGAGATCGTTTTGGTTGATTTCATTTTTTGGAAATTGTTTTAAAGTTTATGCTAACAGTTTTTAAAAGCCTGCTGAAAATATCAATATTCAGATAAAATAAAAACAAAATTTTTTAAACAGGATCATACTAATAAACTTTGAGCCTTCGTTCCGCTGTGGAGGTTAGTGGTATCATAACTCCGAAATGTTCACGGCACCGCCTTCATCACAAACTCTCCCGCATTATTAAAAGCTATCAGCTGATCCGAGAGATCCGTGACCATGTCCCCGTTCACATCGGTATTCACATAACCCGTAATGAAAAAAGACGCGTCATTATTGACCAGCACAACATCCGACAGATCTATGCTTCCGTCCTGATTTACATCTCCGCTGTAAACGGCATATCTGACAGGTGAAGTATTAACAATAATAATATTATTTCCGAATGCCTGTGAAGCTGCTGAAGTTAAATCATAATTCATTACCGAAGAAAGAAAAATCTCACCGCCCGATTTGCTCCATGTCTCAAGCGAATTCCTGTGTTTTATCTGAATGTAATATCTATGATTGTTCTGTGCATTTGTGAAATTAAAAACTGCCGAACCGTTTGAATTCATAAATGCTGCTGATGAATCTGCAATAGGATAAGGTGAAACAGTATCACGCAGAATTACTCTTACTGTGTCGCGTCTCATTGAATCAGCCGCCTGAATATAAAATCCCTGAATGAACAAATTTAAACTCAAAGTCTGAGATGGCCGGAATATTAAATTAAAATTATTCGCATACTCATAGACGGCTCCGCAGGTTGAGACTTTATCCCAGTTAACGGACCAGTCCATCATTCCTCTGAGATCCGGGTAGGAACTCACTTTGGTGTAACCGGCAGGCTTCGGAGCGAGTCCTCTGAGATACTGAATAGCTGCTTTCACCGAATCGGGAATAATGTATCCTCCGCCGGCAGCATTCGGACAGGCTGGCAGACCGACTGCTATCTGATCCTGCCTTAATCCGTTGAAATATCCGCCGGCAGTATTGAATCCCTGTATGACTGCTTCGGTCTGTGAAAGAATAAAATCAACTGTTCCCTGATTATAAATATGACCATCAATGCCGTACATGCTTCCGCTGTTGTATAGCTGCACGTGCAGAACTTCTATAGAATCTCTCAGCGCATCTATCACAGGCAGATACGCTCCCCAGATACCGGCATAAGCTGACATTCCGCCCTGTACAAATGCAGTTTCAGGTGCCATTGTCAGGATCATTTTTTTATTGTATTGAGTTCTGTACTGATCCATGATTTTTCTGATCGCATAGATCAGATTAATGATCTTTGCATCAACCGGGTTTGCGATCGTTCCGCCGGAGACCGACAGCGAACTTCCTTCAAGATCAATATCTATTCCGTCAAATCCATATGTATTTATAATATTCATCATAGAAGATATGAATACATTCCTCTGATTAGTATCATTCAGAGAAACCGGATCATTTGCACCGCCAATAGAAATTATGATCTTCTTTCCTCTCATCTGCATAGTATCGATCTGCCTCTGAAGTGTAAGTTGTGAAACACCATCCGGAGTAAAAGTCATATTGTATGATGTCCCCGACACGGGAACGGCAAA
Organism: Ignavibacteriota bacterium; assembly: GCA_020437545.1. Classification (GTDB taxonomy): domain Bacteria; phylum Bacteroidota; class Ignavibacteria; order Tepidaquicellales; family Tepidaquicellaceae; genus JAGPCH01. The sequence continues at coordinate 14,132 of JAGQWH010000022.1, read as the reverse complement.
TGCGACAGGAATTATATTATAGCTTGTATCGATCTGAGTCAGCGGGATGTATGGACACTGAAAATCGTTCCAGTTCTGCCAGTACCCGATCAGTGCAGGATCCGGATCCGCTGCGGCGGACTGTGAAAAGGAATCACCAACAAAGACAGTAAACAGACTGAATAAAATGATACAGGATTTTTTCATAATGGAATTATTTTTAATTGGGGCAGGAAAAAATAAGTTAATTGGTTTTTATTTAAAATGGAGATTGTCATTTTGATATCCTGATCCCGGTCTTTAGACAAATAATGGAACGTGGATTAAGTGGAGTTTTTTTAAGGCAGAGAAGCAGAGACGCAGAGAAATTTTCCTGATACTTTTTCGATAACATTTGAATTAAGCGGTCTTGAAAAACCATACTATTGTATGTATATCCGTATGGTCTTTTATAACATACTCGTTACCAGCCTTAGCTTGGTAACGAAATTTCACATTAAATCAACTTTCCAAATCTATGTCCGCCTCGGCGGATTGGAACGAGTAGTCTTAAAGCTTAATTTCATCTTCCGTCTGACATCTGACCTCTGACGTCTGACTATTAGTATGATTATGAAAAAGAAAATAAAATACACTAATGAAAATCTCGGTAAGGTTGAAGTCGTAAGGGACTTCCTGCCGTCTCCTGATGAACTGGTTTTAAAAGACGATACAGTAAAAGTTACTCTGAATCTCAGCAGATCCAGTGTGGATTTTTTCAAAGAACTTGCGGGTAAAAATAAAAGCCAGTATCAGAAAGTCATCAGGAATCTGCTTGATCAGTATGTATCGAGATATTCAGATTAAGACCGTCAGATGTCAAACGTCAAACGACAAACGTCAAACGTCAAACGTCAGATGTGATACTTAGATGACCTCTGACATTTGACCTTTGAACCCTCTTTAAGCGGATGCTCTTTCCGAGTACCCGGCAATTTTTCACAGGGGTATTTTTTTATGCTCTGTTTACCGGTCTTAATAAATTTTTATTTAGAATGTAAAATAAATTCCTCGTTTCAGATCTCCTTCTTAAACCTCAGAAACATTTTTATAAGATCAAACTGCTCTTTCTCGGAATCAATACTCATTTTCAGAAATGCACTCATATCTTTGAGTATCATATCCCTCCGGTCTTCATCTATCAGGATCCCAATATCCTGACTCTTTCTGTGATCTTTGTATCTGCTCTCAAACAGGTAGCCATCCTTTGTTTCATACCAGCGGTTTCTGAAATAATTTTTCAGCATGTCGCTGTACATGAATTTATTCGCTGAGAATTTTCTTTGATTTTTTTCCTTTGCGAGAAAGGTCTTTATGAAGTGCATGACATTTATCCTGAATCCGAAATAATAATTGCCGACATAGCTTACTCTGATGTATTTGCAGAATAAAGGATCATCTGACAGCAGAATCATGTAGTTTCTCTTGTCAGTTCCTTTATGCTGAAAGAATGAATCTTCAAGCGGTATGGCAGTTATGATCCCGCGCTTTGACATTACGGGATCTTTTTTAGCAGCCAGCTTGATCAGAAATGCGAAATTCTCCCCGATGAATTTTTCGGTTTCGTAATGTATGAGGTATTGCAGCATGATCTTCTTTTTCATTATTAATTTTCAAAAAAGTAATTTGAAGTAATTATTGCAAGTTAGAATTTATTAACCGAAAACTGCTTCGGCGGAACAAAGCTGCAAAAATTTCAGCTCTGACAACAAGGTTTGTAAAATTTTATTTAATTATATGTAAAACATTGAAATTATACATCACATCTTTTATTTTATTCCATACTAAAATAATTTTGGTTCTGAAATTCAATTAAGTAAAAACTATGTGCGGAATAGCAGCGATAATTAATCCTGAAACCCGGGATAAGAAACTGATTGGACCTATGCTTGATAAGATCTCTCACCGCGGAGATTCCTTACCGATACATACGGAATTCGGAAATTCAATTCTCGGAAGTGTCCGCCTCAGGATAGTGGACATTGATCATGGTACTCAGCCGTTCTTCAATGAGAATGAAACTGCCGGTGTTGTTTTTAACGGCGAAATCTATAATTACAAAGAGCTCAGATCTGAACTCGAACAGAAAGGTCATATATTTAAAACTGATTGCGATACCGAAATTCTTGCTCATCTTTATGAAGAGTATGGAATGCAGTTCATTGAAATGCTTGAAGGCATGTTCGCATTTCTGATCTTTGATAAAATCAAGAATGAATTTTACGGAGTACGGGACTTTTTCGGAGTAAAGCCATTTTTTTATTTAAGAAAGAATGATACTGTTTTCATTTCTTCTGAAATGAAATCCTTTGATGGTTTTGATAGTGGTCCTGTAAATGAACTTAAACCCGGACATTACTTATCCAATGATGGCGTGTTTCAATATTATAAAATCCCTGAAACAAAATATGTCACAGATACTATTGAAACAGTTGCGATGAAAGTCCGGGAGCTACTTGATGCGGCTGTGAAGAAAAGAGTTCAGACCGATCTGCCAATTGCAGTTTTTCTGAGCGGCGGTCTCGACAGCTCGATCGTTCATTTGCTTTGCACCAAATATAATAATAATGTAACGGGAATAATAATCGGAGAAGAATCATCAGATGATGTTATATTTGCAAAGCGGTTTTGTGAAGAACTGGATCTGAAATACTGTCATGTAAATTCAAAGAAAGATGAACTTCTGGAAAATGTACCGGAAATTATTTATTCGGTGGAAACATTTGAACCAAACGTAGTCAGAGGTTCCTTGCTTTCTATGAAACTTGCAAAGACAGCACACGATCTCGGATTTAAGATCGCGATCTGCGGAGAGGGAAGTGACGAAGTGTTTGGCGGCTATGGAGATTTTCTATTTATTGATCCTGAAAAAAATGCTGATGAATTTCAAAAAAAGATACTTGCTCTTCTGAATGATCTTTACAGAACACAGTTGTTACGAATAGACAGGACCGGAATGAATTATTCACTTGAGATCAGAGAGCCTTTTCTTGACAGGGAGCTTGTAGAATTTGCTTTGAATATACAGCCGAAAATGAAAGTAGCTGAAGATAAAAACGGTCAATTGACTACAAAGTTAATTCTTAGAGAAGCATTCAAGGATATTCTTCCTGAATATATTTATAACAGACCTAAAATGACTTTGCTTGAAGGAGCCGGAACAGGGAGTGTGGAAAAGGAAAGCGGTATATTGTATGAATTTGCCGGCAACCGGTTAAGCGATAAAGATTCTTCTGAAATCATTAAAAACAACCCTTCGTATTATCTTCAGAACAAAGAAGAAGCTTATTGTTTTGATCTTTTTTATCGGCATTATTCAAATGCAGAATTTGCAGCTCAAAGGGTCATTCATGCGAAAAAGGAAATTCCTAAATCACCTGACTTAACAAAAAACTAAACGCCGGTAAAATTTTCTTCCGGAAATAGTTTTTATAATTTTATCATATCATTCAGATTCTTAAAAAACAGGTAAACATATTTCTGATAACCCATTTCTTCATCTGCATTAACACTGAGTTTGCCAAGTTTTTCTATTAGTTCCGGATCTGCATTTTCATTTAAATATATATAATAAGTATAATCCCAATCAGGCTCGAAATACTTATTCGTCAGCAGGATATCATTTACAAGAAAATAATTATCCGGCACGCTGTCATTTCCGTTTTGATACTGTGATATAAGTGTGCTTTTAAATTCAGGGCCAAGATCGCAGGAAATAACCAAAACAGTTGGATTGATCTTTTTTACTACATTTCCAATCCTATCATGAAGTACTTCAGGGGTAGTAAGCCCTTTCAGGTCTAAAAATTTCCATTCGGATTTATAAGGAATATACCCCGCATCAGCAGAAGCGACTATCCTGTATTTTTCATCTGTTTTGGATTCTTTGAGAATGTCAGTCAGGTCTCTGACGGCCGGCATCCCTGATATTCTGTAACCTGATACATACTGATAACTGTCAGGCATTAATATTGAAAATAAAAATAAGAAATAAATAAATACCGGATATAGTATTCCGGAAGTTTTGATTTCCTTTTTTAAAACATTTAATAAAAAAATAAGAAAGAGAGCAAAGAAAAATGGAAACACATATCTGTAATACATCCATTCAACAAAGAAACTGTAAAATACGGAAATATAAATATAGAATATTGATCCCAGTAAACATTGATATGCTTTATAAACTTTTGATTTTTCGTTCTTTATGAATATATAGGATATAAGCAAAGGAAAAATTATCAGAAAATATAAGCGAAGATAATCAAATAATGTTTCAGTATTGAAGTTGTGATCTAATTTATGTTCAAATGATAATGGTACAAGGTAACCGGTAAAGAGATAATTGGCTGAAAAAATAATTGCAGACGTGAAAAATGCTATCCCCAGATTCCTGAATTTTAAGTTTCCTTTCCCTCTGAATATTTGAATTGTTTCAAAGATTAACAAAGGAAGTAAACAAATAAACGAATCAAATCTCATCGTAAGAGCTGCCGATAAGACAACAGTGTAAATTACGGGATTATCTTTTTCAACCGAAAAAGCTTCCTTCAAAATATAATAAATCAGAAAAGAAAATATTGCAGTTTCAAGTCCGTTAAAAAAATTGGGCAGCAGGTAAGGAAATATTATCAATAAAAGAAATAAAGCAAATGTTTTTACATACGGCAAATATTTTCCATCTGAAGAAGCCGTCTGAGAAAAAATTACATATGCAAAGTAAGTGAGAATTAATGAACTTATTATTCTTGAAATAATTTCATAGGAGACAAAATTAAAAGTCAGTATCCTGATAAAGGATAAAATTAATATGAATGCGGGATTTGTGTATCCGAATTGATCTGATTCACCTGTATTGTAATAAAGAGAACCCTCTTCAATGAGATTTTGGGAATAACGGAATGAAATATATGCATCATCTGAAAGATAATCAGAAACTAAAATGTTTGCAGAAACTACAAATAAGAATACTGATAAATATATTAGAGGTTTTTTTTTGATATCTGCTGAGAATATTCTTTAATTCCGGAAAAGAAAATATTGAAAATACCGGTCAGGGATTCAATTTTGATATGAACTTATACTAATAAATGAAAATAATAAATTCAAATTTTCAAAACTTTTTTCTGAATTCTGCATGAATGGATCTAAATCTTATAAATGTGGAATGAAGTTAGTAAGTGACTCATTATTTTTTATAATACTATTCCAAACTGTCAAACTCTGTAAATTCATATTCGGGTGAAGATTCAAGAAGCTGTCTCAAAACAGAAGCATGCCTGTTTCCTGTAATCTAAAGTATCCTGTCTTCCTTACCTTCTGTCATGTCCTGTATATTTCTGAAAATTCTTAAATTCCTGTTGTACCACCACATTGAAATTATATCTGCACCTCTTTGTTTATCTGATTTAAAATCTCCGGTCAGATAAACACCATAAGCGTATTGATGTGATTCTTTGGAATTTGAGTGCTTGAAATATTCAAGAAGATTTGTATCGGGAATTGATCTTTCTTCTTCCTTCTTCCTGATTCCAAAACATCATATTCTGAAAATAAGGAATTTACTTGATCAGTATGTCTCGCGGTATTCTAAATAAATTTCAGATAATATTTTTCTCAATATTTTTTCTTGCCCTTTTATTTTCATCTTACATTTTGAGATTATATACTTTACAAACTTATAAAATATTTCCATTTATTTAATTGATTGCTTTGATTAATTTTGTATTACTTTAAATCAAATTCCGGAAATTATGAGCACCGAAAGTCTAATAGTTTTTTTCATCGCCGGAGTAGTAATGGTCGGCGGTGGTATTATAGTATCAGAGCTTGTCGCACCAACTTCCAAAAACGCAGTCAAAGATGAAACCTATGAATGCGGGATTCCTACAAAAGGTGAATCCTGGGTTCAGTTCAAAGTTGGCTACTACCTTTTCGCAATCCTGTTTTTAATTTTTGATGTCGAGACGATTTTCATGGTTCCCTGGGCTGTCGTAATGGGTGAACTCGGATTGGTTGCATTCATTGAGATTCTTATCTTTCTTATTATTGTCTCTTTAGGATTACTTTATGCATGGCAGAAAGGAGCATTGAAATGGGATTAATGGATACTGCTGCCGATAAAAATACAGATACTACTTTACAGGACACATTGGAAAAAAAAGCATTTCCCGGAACTGTCACACCTACTCCGGGGGGAAATATAGTCGTCACAACTGTGGACGATATCATCAACTGGTCACGGGCAAATTCTTTATGGCCATTAGTATTCGGTACAAGCTGCTGTGCTATTGAGATGATGGCGACAGGAGCTTCAAGACATGACTGGTCGCGCTTCGGCACGGAAGTTGCACGTGCTACTCCAAGGCAGGCTGACTTAATAGTCATTGCCGGTACGATAGTAAATAAAATGGCTCCCGTTTTGAAAAGACTTTATGATCAGATGGCTGATCCGAAATATGTAATTGCAATGGGCGCCTGTGCTACATCAGGCGGTCCTTTTTATTATAATTCTTATTCAGTAGTTAAAGGAGCGGATCATATCATACCGGTGGATGTGTATGTTCCCGGCTGTCCGCCAAGACCTGAAGCTTTGCTTTACGGAATAATGCAGCTTCAGAAAAAGATAAAGAAAGAATCAATTAAGCATCCGGTTGATCACACTAAAGATTATGAATAGTTTTTTGTGAATCTTAAAATTAAAATACAATTACCTGAGAGCAACGATATATGAATAATGACGATCTGAAACAAAAAATTTTAACCATTGTCCCGTCAGCTGAATTTACTGACCCCGTTTATGAATTTCTTAATGTAACAGTTTTACCTGCGGATCTCCGTAAACTTGCCGAACAATTTAATTCCGATCCGGATCTGTCTTTTGACTACATGTTCTGTCTTACAGGCGTTGACTGGGTTACGCATATGATGGTCGTATATCATTTGTATTCAACAAAGAATGACCATACTGTCGTGATGAAAGTTAAAATAGATGACAGGGAAAATCCGGAAGTTGAAACTTTGTGTGATATTTGGAAAACCGCAGAATTTCATGAAAGGGAAGTCTATGATCTCTTCGGGATAAAATTTCTAAATCACCCTGATCTCAGAAGAATATTTCTCGAAGATGACTGGGTGGGATATCCGATGAGGAAAGATTATGTGGATCCGGTGAATATAGTAGAGCTTTAGTTGAAAGTTGAAAGTTGAAAGTTGAAAGTTAAAAGTTGAAAGTTAAAAGTTGAAAGTTAAAAGTTGAAAGTTGAAAGTTAAAAGTTAAAAGATTAAGAATTAGAAGTAAAAAAAACAAAAATTTTCTTAGTGTCTTTAGGTCTTAGTGGTTAAAAGCTTAGTTGTTAAAAGCTTTGAGACATAGAGCCTTAGAGGCAAGATAAATCTGCAATGGAAGAAGTCGCACAAAATATCGAAACACAGGAATACTTCATTAATATGGGTCCGCAGCATCCTTCTACTCACGGCGTGCTCCGGCTTATGCTTACTCTGGACGGCGAGATCATTAAAAAAGTTGAACCGCATCTCGGATTCATACATCGCTCGATTGAGAAAATGTGTGAGAAGGATTCGTATCAGCAGGTGGTTCATCTGACTGACAGAATGGATTATCTCGGCTGTCACATTAATAACGAAGCTGTTTGTCTTACTGTAGAGAAAGGTCTTGAGCTTGAAGTTCCGGAGCGTGTGAAAGTTATACGCACTATCATTTCCGAATTAACACGACTTTCTTCTCATCAGCTATGGTGGGGAGTAATGGGAATGGATCTCGGTGCTATTACTACATTCCTTTACGGATTCCGTGACCGTGAAATGATCACTGATATTTTTGAAGAGACCTGCGGCGCAAGACTTACCATGAATTATAATGTTCCGGGCGGTCTGATGTTTGATATTCATCCAAACTTTCAGAACAGGACAAAACAATTTTTAGAACATTTCAAAAAGAAATTACCCGAATACGACGAACTTCTTACGGGTAATGTAATTTTCACTGAGAGAACTAAAGGCATCGGATATTTATCAAAAGAAGATGCCATCTCTTACGGTGTAACCGGTCCGTCCGGCAGAGCATCGGGTTTTTCCTGTGACGTTCGGAAAAAAAATCCTTACAGCGCTTATGACAGAGTTGATTTTAAGGAGATACTTTTCATGGAAGGTGACTGCTTTGCGAGATATCAGGCAAGAATAGCTGAGATGTGGGAATCGATGAAGATCATTGAGCAGCTTATAGACAACATTCCCGAAGGTGAATATAAAGCAAAAACAAAAGCCGTCATTAAACTTCCTCCCGGAGAGTATTACCAGAGAGTGGAGACTCCGCGTGGAGAACTTGGAGTTTATATTATCAGCGATAACAAGAAAAATCCTTATCGTGTGAAATTCAGATCACCGGGTTTTTCTAATCTATCAGCTCTGGATAAAATGGCAAGAGGATTCAAGATAGCGGATCTTGTAGCGATAATGTCAACGCTTGATCTTGTGATACCTGATATTGACAGGTAGATTTTAATAATTAATTTTTACCCGCGGAAATAATTAATAATAATTTTCTCCGCATTTAAAATTACAAAAATGGGATTCAGCATATACGACTTTTCGGATTTTATAAATAACATACATGCGTTCCTAAGTGAGACATTCTCTCCTGTTGCAGGCAATATAATTGGAATGGTCATAGTCGCTGCATGCTTCCTGGGATTTATTGCTTTGCTTGGATTGTCGCTGGTATATATTGAAAGAAAAGTGTGCGCTTTATTCCAGCAGAGACTCGGACCGATGCGTGTCGGTAAATGGGGCACAGCTCAGACTGTTGCTGATATTATAAAGCTGATCTTCAAAGAACCATTGATGACAAAGGATTCCGATAAATTCCTTTTCAACCTTGCGCCATTTATTGTAATGATTGCGCCTGTAATGGCAATCTCTTTGATCCCGTTCTCTAAAGGTCTTCAGGCTGTGGATTTTGATATAGGTATTTTTTATATAGTTGCAGTTTCCTCAATAGGAGTTACAGGTATCCTGCTTGCAGGCTGGTCGAGTAACAATAAATATTCGCTAATAGGAGCAATGAGAAGCGGAGCGCAGATCGTGAGTTATGAGTTGTCTGTTATTTTATCTCTGCTGACGATTGTAGTTCTTTCCGGAAGTCTTCAGCTTTCTGTAATTGTTGAAAGTCAGCGCGAGGGCTGGTGGATATTCAGAGGTCACATTCCTGCGATAATTGCATTCATAATTTTTATTGTTGCAAGTACTGCCGAAAGTAACAGGGGTCCGTTTGATATGGCAGAAGCTGAATCAGAACTCACTGCAGGTTTTCATACTGAATATTCGGGTATTAAATTCGCATACTTTTTTCTTGCTGAGTATGTGAATATGTTCATAATAGCAGCAGTCGGCGCAACGATCTTCTTCGGAGGATGGATGCCGCTGCATATCGGCAACATTGAATTCTTTAATAATGCGATGGATCTGATACCGCCGGTTATATGGTTCTTTATGAAAGTGTCGGCAATAATATTTTTATTGATGTGGTTCAAGTGGACATTCCCGAGATTAAGGATCGATCAGATGCTTACTCTTGAATGGAAGTATCTGCTTCCGCTGAATATTATGAATATACTTCTGATGTCGATAGTGGTGTTGACCGATTTCCACTTTTAAACTATGATTTGGAATGTTTTGGAATGAGTATTATGAATAGTTTTGGAATAATTGCAATAATATAGAATTTATTATTTTGAAATAATTGCAATCATGTTTTTGTCATTTATAGAGAATTATGATTATAGAAACATATTGATTTGAAATTTAAAATTTAAAATTTGCTAAGCAGTATAAAAAAATATTTTTCGGATATATATAATGGAGTAAAGTCGCTATTCACAGGGATGAAAGTGACCGGGCATTATGTAACACATCCAAGTGAGATCATTACTCAGCAGTATCCTGAGAACAGGGACACGCTGAAAATGTTTGAAAGATTTCGCGGTGAAGTCGTTTTGATTCACGATGAGAATAATGAACATAAATGCACCGGATGTTCTGCATGTGAACTTGCATGTCCAAACGGCACTATTGAGATCATAAGCGACAAAGCCATTGATGAAGAAACCGGCAAACCAAAAAAGATCATTGATACTTTTGTATATCACTTGCAGATGTGCACCTTTTGTAATCTCTGCATACTTGCCTGTCCGACTGATGCCATCAAAATGGCTCAGACATATGAACACTCGGTCTTTGACCGTTCGGAGTTAACAAAAGTACTGAATAAACCCGGATCGAAAATTATGCAGGGAATAAAATAAAATTTAAATGGAACAGATCGTATTCTACATACTTGCTTCAATGATCGTAATATTTTCAGTGTTAACAGTAACGACACGAAAAATACTGAGGGCTGCGGTATATCTTTTAACAGTATTACTGGCAACAGCAGGTTTTTTCTTTTTACTTAATTTTAATTTTCTCGCAGCAGTACAGCTTACAGTATATGCAGGCGGTATAGTTGTGCTTATAATTTTTTCGATCATGCTTACAAGCCATGTTAATGAAAGGCTGGAAGCTACCGGAAACAGGAAAAAGTTTTTTTCATTCGTTGCAGTTTTAGCCGGAGCGCTGATCTGCATTTCGACAATACTGGATTACGGTTTTAAGGAAAAGTCGGATATTGAAATAAATACAAGTATGAGCAAGATCGGTACGGATCTTCTGAGTTATGGTGACGGCGGTTTTGTGCTGCCGTTTGAAGTGATAAGTATTCTGCTTCTTGCAGCGATGATAGGTGCGATAGTACTGGCAAAAAGAGAAACCCAAAATTAAATTTTTTTAAATTTTCTTATGGAAAACATAAGCATAGAACATTTTCTTATAGTAAGCACTCTGATGCTGTTTACGGGTATTTACGGATTCCTGACTAGAAAGAATCTGATCACGATGTTAATGTCAGCCGAGCTCATTCTTAACTCGGTCAACATTAATTTCGTGGCTGTGAATAAATTTCTCTATCCGGAAAATCTTCAGGGACAGTTCTTTGCCATGTTTGTAATCGGAATTGCTGCAGTCGAGGTTGCAGTCGCTATTGCTATAATAATAAGTCTTTACAGAAAAGTAAGAATGATAGACGTCGAAAAAGTAAATGAAATGAAATATTAATTATAATGGAAGGTTATACTTTTACTCTATTAATACCGCTGATACTTTTTGCAACTTTCCTTCTGATAGGTTTAGCCGGAGGAAAACTTAAGCCGATTATTTCAGGAATAACCGGTGTTGTAAGTTTATCAGTTGTATCGATAATTTCATATATAACAGCTTACGATTATTTTTTTGTTAATGGAAAAGTTGACGGTGTATTTGGTAAAATAATAGTTTATGATGCCGAATGGCTGAGGTTCACGGACAGTCTCTTTATAAAAATGGGAATCCTTCTTGATCCTATTTCGGTAATGATGCTTGTCGTGATATCAACTGTTTCACTGATGGTGCATATTTACAGTCTCGGTTACATGCATAACGAAGGTGGATTTTCCAGATATTATTCATTCCTGTCACTGTTCACATTTGCAATGATGGGACTAGTGATTTCCACCAACATCTTTCAGACCTATATTTTCTGGGAACTCGTTGGTGTTTCTTCTTACCTTCTTATAGGATTTTATTACAACAGACCTTCAGCAGTTGCGGCTGCTAAAAAAGCTTTCATTGTCACGCGTTTTGCAGATCTTGGATTTCTTATCGGAATATTATTACTGTCATCCCTGACAGGTACTTTTGATTTTGTTGAACTTACAAACGTAAACGGATCCGCGATCACAGCCGGTTCATCAGTTTTATTCATGGGCTTGTCTTCAATGACATGGGCTCTGATCTTAGTCTTTATAGGCTGCGCAGGAAAGTCTGCTATGTTCCCTTTGCACATCTGGCTCCCTGACGCTATGGAAGGTCCGACTCCTGTATCAGCGCTTATTCATGCTGCTACTATGGTGGTAGCAGGAGTTTATCTTGTCGCTAGATTATTCCCGCTGTATGCATTATCAGCACCTGTAGCTCTAGAGATGATAGCTTATGTCGGCGCATTTACTTCAATGTTTGCTGCAATAATTGCCTGCACACAGACTGACATAAAAAGAGTTCTTGCATTCTCAACAATTTCACAGATCGGAATAATGATGGTTGGTCTAGGAGTTTCGGGTTATGCAGCTGAAACCGGTCTTGGATTTACAGCTTCAATGTTTCATCTGTTCACACATGCAATGTTCAAAGCACTCTTGTTCCTCGGAGCAGGCGCAGTGATACACGCAGTTCATACAAATGAAATCTCGGGCATGGGTGGACTGAGAAAATATCTGCCGGTAACTCACATTACATTTTTAGTTGCCTGTCTTGCAATATCGGGTATACCTCCGTTTTCAGGATTTTTCAGTAAGGATGAGATACTTGTTGCAGTAAAGGAAAAGGACAGTTTCTTATTTTACTTTGAATCAATCGTTTCGGGATTATCGGCGTTTTATATGTTCAGACTTTATTTTGGAATATTCTGGAACAGGAATACAACCTATGAACACACTCCTCACGAAGCAGGAATGAGTATGAAGATCCCGCTTATAATTTTAGCAATACTGGCAGCAGTTACAGGATTCATACCTTTTAGTGAATTTGTCACTTCGGATGGTATTCCTTTTATTTCGCACATCCACTGGGATATAGCGATCCCTGCAACTATAGTCGGACTGATCGGAATAACCGCCGCATTCATTTTTTATAAAAAAGAAAGTGACCTGTCTGATAAAGCGGCAGCATCTCTTGGAGGATTTTATAATACTGTTCATAAGAAATTTTACATTGATGAAATCTATATTTTCGTTACGAAGAAGATAATATTCAATATGGTCTCAACGCCGGTTGCATGGTTTGACAGGAATGTTGTAGATGGTACAATGAACGGAATAGCATCTGTCACGAATTTTGTTTCGGAAAAAATAAAGCGCTTTCAGTCCGGACAACTTCAGCAATATGCATTTGTAATGGTAACGGGCATGATCATTATAATTGCGCTTATATTTTATTTTTTAAAAAACTGATATTAAGAATTTAATTAATTTTTAAATTGGATATTCTTACCATACTTATCGTTGTTCCTCTTTTAACTGTCATTGCTCTTGCATTAGGCAAAAGCAAAGAGCAGGTAAGAATAGCTGCAGCAATCGGAACTGGCATACAGCTTATACTTACATTTGTATTGCTGTTTGAATATCTCGGCGAAAGAAGTTCGGGCAATATTGACGAGATGTTGTTCATGAAAAGTTATGTATGGTTTCAGACCCTCAATATTTTTTACACCGTGGGAGTTGACGGGATCTCGGTTTCGCTTATAGTGCTGACGGGTATAATATTGTTCACGGGTGTTCTTGCTTCATGGAAAGTCGAAAAGATGCAGAAAGAATTTTTTGCTTCATTGATAATTTTAGCAACAGGTGTATTCGGGTTTTTCATTTCGCTTGATCTGTTTACAATGTTCATGTTCTTTGAAGTAGCAGTGATACCAATGTATCTTCTGATAGGAATATGGGGAAGCGGTAAAAAAGAGTACTCAGCTATGAAACTGACTCTGATGCTGATGGGAGCTTCGGCTGTATTACTAGTCGGACTTCTCGGAGTTTATACAAATTCAGCATCTTTCGAAGGCGGACCGCTTACATTTAATATTCTTGAGATCGCAAAGATAAATATTCCATTAGCATCCCAGATGACATTTTTCCCGATGGTCTTCATCGGATTCGGAGTGCTCGGGGCATTGTTTCCGTTTCATACCTGGTCACCTGACGGTCACGCATCAGCGCCGACAGCTGTGTCAATGCTTCATGCTGGCGTGCTTATGAAAATGGGAGGCTACGGATGTCTGAGAGTTGCAATGTATCTGATGCCCGAAGCCGCATCTGAGATGGCATGGATATTCATTCTACTCACATCGATCAGCATAGTATATGGAGCATTCGGCGCGATAGTTCAGAAAGATCTTAAATATATCAATGCATACTCTTCAGTAAGTCACTGCGGGCTTGTGCTGTTTGCAATACTGATGATGAATACTACAGCCATGA
>JAGQWH010000229.1 GCA_020437545.1 Ignavibacteriota bacterium | reverse complement strand
CTTTCCAGGATGTAAAGTTTTCTTTCCAGGATGTGAAGTTTTCTTTCCAGGATGTTTACAAAGCAATATTCAGCATATTCCCGGATTCCTACTTTAATTTAGTTTTATTCTACTGTATCCTGATTTTATTCTATAGATTCCGGAACTGTTAATTTATCAATTTCGCTGCTTTCCATGACTTTTCAGCTTTATTCTATTATATCAGCTATTCTTTATTCCGTAGATTGATTTCTTTCCTAAGCCGGTCCAGACTTTAACTTTTTATTCCGGATCCTTACTCCAAATTGTCAATCACTATTCTATTCATCACAATTTTAATATTTGACTTTCAGACATTCTGATTATAAGTTCAGCGTTTATTCTTTTTCTTCGATGATTTATTCCGGAAAAGTGTTATTGAAAATTTTAATCAAAACTATATTTCCGGAACGGACATGGCAAGAGACTTTTTTTAAGATTTCAGAAGTAACTTGCCTTTTGAGCAGACGGGCACTGCGTTTGCGGGAATTTGACTTTTTTGGTTTTGTTCCCCCTCCTTGCAAAGAGTCTGTCTCAAAACATACCTTTCAACCACTAAGGCACCAAGACACTAAGAAAAAAGTTCAAAATTATTAATCTTTGTGCCTTTGAGACTTTGAGGTAATATAATATATGTAGATTTGAGACACTCTCCAAAGGAGGGGGTTAGAGGGAGGATGTAAATTAGAAGTTAAGCTTTTCTTAATTCAGTCAAAATCTTATTGGCAGCTTCATCAATATTTTTTCAATAATTTCATTTCGTATTCTGAATATCTGAAGAAGATTTCTAGTTTCGTATATATTCCCCCCTCCTTGCAAAGGAGGGGGTTAGGGGGAGGTTCGTAACTTGAAGTTAAGTTTTTCTTAAATCAATCAAAATCATATTAGCAGCTTTTTCAATATTTTGTTAAGTCTCTCATAATACGGTCTCGATTCAATTTACGGCTTTGTTGATGGTAACCAACAACTACTGGAAAGTTATAAATGATAATTTTAATAAGTAAGGTTTGTTAATAAAAAATTTACACTGCCGGAATGCTTATTTCTCTTCAGTCTTATAAAAACTAATATATATCTTTTCTATATTTGAATTGAGCAGTCTGCCGTTATCGATATTCCTTATCAGAAAATCCCTGAATGATTCATTCTTACTGCCAAAATTTTCTTCTTTCATTAAAGTGTATAATGCTATTGCCAGCACATGCATACCGTCATCGCTCTGCTGCCATCTTTTTTTCGCATCTGTGGCAATGCCAAGCTTTTCATTTATGATCTGATCCATCGCCTGTACGCAATCTTCCTCAACAAATCCTTCAAGCGAATTATATCCGAATGACGGATTATGATTCAGTACCTTATCCATAAAAAATTCTTCTGACTTTAACTTATTTATACTTTCGATCAGTAATGTATCATTTTTAAGATCAAACGGCGGATGCATCATTTCATGTGTAGCTGTTCTGATGAGTATTGAAAACGGCCACGCAATATCTGTGAGAAATCTTGTGCCTGTTATTTTTATACCGTGGGGCTGTGAATAGTAAAGAAGATAAACCGTAATTTTATTTGATGAGAGTTTAAATCCAAGATGGTCTTCGACATTTCCTATAATATTATATTGCAGAACTTCTTTCCTGAATTCATCTGCTTTTGTCTGAACTTTCACATAAATATTTTCATTCCAGTATTCATCAAACTTTATTTCTTTAAGAAAATTTAATATGATTCTAAGATCATCTCTTACCGACTCAAACATTTCCCAGCCTTCTTCGGAGTAATATGGTGTCTGTTTGAAATTAGTCTTTAATATTTCAGTATCATCAAGCGTTTTCAGCATTTCAGGAATTGTCTCATCTTCGACAGATGAAAAATAAAGACAAAGCCATGCTGATATGATAGTTCCCTTCTCTTCTTTTATCTTCTTTCTAAGATCGGCAAGCGCTGTTGCAGCTTCCGGGGTGATCTTATCTTTGAATTTATCATATTCGCTCTGATAATATTTCAGATAAAATTCATCACCTGTCAGAATATTAACAAAACATAAGGCATCATATTTAAAGGAAGGTGTCAGTTCCCAGTCGGTCGTATCTGCCGGTGTGAAAGCTTGAGAAGATCTTGTCATCAGAATAATGATTAATACTATTTGGAAAATATATTTCAAGTTATCATTTGGTAATGGATATTGCTTTCCTGTAAAGATTCATATATTCTTTTGCAGAATGCTTCCATGAAAAATCTTCTTTCATTCCCGCATCCATTATTTTTTTCCAGACCTTTTTATCTTTGTACATATTTATAGCTCTTTCTATGGTAGTATAAAGAGCATAGGAAGTAGAATCTTTAAACGAAAATCCGTTTCCCTTTTCATCAAACTCATGATAGTCCTTTACGGTATCAGCTAGACCTCCGGTCTTTCTCACGATCGGAACGGTTCCGTAATTCAAACTGAACATCTGATTCAATCCGCATGGCTCATAAAGAGAAGGCATCAGAAACATATCACAGCCGGCTGTAATATAATGTGCAAGTTTATTATTGTATCCTATATAAGTATTGACTTTTTCAGGAAATAAATATGCCAGCTCTTCAAAAAACTTTTCGGTTTTATCCTCACCGCTTCCGAGTACTATGAGCTGAAACGGAAGACGCATTAATTCTTCTGCAATCGGAAACATCAGCTCAAATCCTTTCTGCCCTGCAAACCTTGAAATAATGCCTATTGTCGGAATATCTTCGTTATACTCTATCCCGGCTTCAGAAAGCAATTCTTTCTTGCATATGATCTTATTTTTTAATGACTTCCTGCTGTAGTTGGCGGGAATGAATTTGTCATTTTTCGGACTCCAGATATTAGTGTCAATGCCGTTTAATACACCATATAATGAATCTTTCCTAGTATCCAGCACACCTTCCATTCCTGCTCCGAACTCTTCCGTCCTGATCTCCTCAGAATATGTCGGACTCACAGTGGTAATTATATCAGAAAAAATAATACCTGCTTTCAGGAAACAAAATGTTCCGTCGAGTTCATAAGGACTTTCCGCATAGTAATCAGAATATGAAAGACCTGCCTTTCCAACAGCTTCTTTTGAAAATCTTCCCTGATATCCGATATTATGAATGGATAAAAGAGTCTTTGTATTTTCAAAAAGTTTATCCCATTTATAATTTGTTTTAAGATAAACCGGGATCAGCGATGTCTGCCAGTCGTTACAGTGAATGATATCAGGCGACCATTTTAATCTCTGCAGTGTCTCAATCACTGCTACCTGAAAAAGGATAAACCTTTCATCCTCATCCGGATCATTTGTATAAGGCATTTCCCTGTCATAATATTGCGGGCAGTCAATGAAATATACATTTACATCAGAGTCAGGGAGTTTACTCGTAAAAACGCTGTATGAAAATTCTGCTTCTCCGATTTTTATTTTTATATCATTGAATTCTTCAAGAGGAATGATGTTATGCAATTCTTTATTTATCTTTCCATATAAAGGAAGAAATACTTTTACTTCACAATTTTCATTTGCTATAGCTTTAGGCAGAGAGCCAACCACATCTCCCAGACCGCCTGTCTTCACAAACGGGACACATTCCGAAGCTGCAAATGCAATCTTCAGGATTGATTTATCCTGACTCTTATCTTTCTTTTTTACAGAAGTTTTTTTTACGATTTTCTTTTTCTTTCCGGGGGCGGTATTATTGCTGATTTTACTTTTTGTGACCATTCAAATTAAAAATTATTGAGAATTGTGTTTTACAAAAATGAGTTAAATTGTCTTCCGTTTATAATCTGATTTCACTGCCGTATAGAGGCTTAAACTAAACGGCAGTAAAATATAATTTCAAAAATATTTTCTTTTCCAGTACCTAATACTCCGCCGTGGCGGAATACCTAATACTTAAAACCTAATACTCCGCCGAAGCGGATCACCATGTTCTTAAATTAAAACTTAGTTTCAATAATATAAGGAATCATCTTTCTCCATGTAGGCCAGTCATGAGGTACGTCCAATCCCCATAGCTCTGCATTATTCGGTACGTTTTTGGAATTTAGAATAGCTGATAATTCTTCAGTCGCCTGCGGTTTTTCATAATTTCCCTGTCCTGTGAGCAAGTGAATGTGTTTGCTTTTTCTCATCTGATCAAGAATGGTCTGGTCTTCAAGATTCGGCAGATAATGCATTGGTGAATTGAAATAACAATCCTCATCAAAATACCCTTTGGAATAATCCGAAAGATCGTAAGATCCGCTCATTGCAATCGTTCCTGCAAAAAGATCAGGTCTTCTGAAATACAAATTAGCGCAATGTAAAGCTCCTAGAGAAGCGCCGCTTGTTATTATCTCAGCTTCATTGTTGCAATCATTATTAATAAATGGAACAACTTCTTCCGTGACATAATCATTGAATTGCTTGTGTCTGACAATCTTATCCCTTGGGTTCATGTCATCGTTTAACCAGCTTTCATTATTTATACTGTTAATAGAATAAACTTTAACTTTTCCTGCATCAATATAAGGCGCTAATGTCTCTATCATCTGGAATCTTTCATATTCAAGATAATCTGCGGCTGCCGTAGGGAACAGTAATAAAGCAAAACCATAATCACCATATGCTACGATCTCCATGTCTTTGTTTAAATTTGGACTAAACCATTTTGATATTTCTCTTCTCATTATTTTTATTTTTTAATTTTTATATAAGTTGGTAAAATACTCATTCTAAAATTAAATTATAAGACGGTTTTTTATGAAAATTAAAATTCCCATATTAATAAATCATAACCCTTTAAGAAAATGAATATTATCCAATCAACCATCCGCCGTGGCAGAAACCAATTAACTATTCAACCAATCAACCAATTAACCAATCAACCA
>JAGQWH010000228.1 GCA_020437545.1 Ignavibacteriota bacterium | reverse complement strand
AGCCAAGCCGATATTAAATTATGTAAAAGATGTTCCGAATGATCAGGGCGGATATTTAAATATTAAATGGGCGAGAAGCAGTTTTGACGTGAATGGAAATGACCTCGTGACAAACTATTCTGTGCTCAGAAGTTTTCCTCCTTCAGGCGGTAATTTCTCATGGCAGGAAGTAGCTAACGTAACTGCGCAGAAATTTGCTTCTTATACTTTTGTTGATCATACTCCTTACGATTCCACTTCCAACAGCAGCGGAACAATGTATTACAGGATCAAAGCAAATACGAATTTACCTTCTCAGTACTGGCTGTCAGGAATTATCTCCGGAAGAAGTATTGACAATATCGCGCCGCTTATGGTGTCGCCTTTCTCAGCTGCTGCTGCCGGTTCCGATGTCAGACTCACATGGAACAGAAGTGCTGCTCCTGATCTGCTTAATTACATTTTATACAGAAGCGTGAATCCGACTATAGATCCATACACTGAGTCGCCGCTTGCTACAGCAACTGACTCAACATTTCTTGATACATCACCTCTGAATGGATCATACTATTATTTTATAATAGCGCAGGACATTCACGGAAATTACAGTCCGGTTGCTGTTACTCAGAGACCATCGACTACTTTGAATCTTACAATGCTAATTGAAGGATTTTATAATGCCGGCAGTAACTCGCAGGTAAGCGATACCATCACAGTTCAATTAAGAAATTCAACTTCACCGTTTGCTGAAGTCGATCAGGCAAAAGGAATACTCGCATCTGATGGCACAATACAACTTACATTCGGAAATGCTTCAAGCGGTAATTATTATATCAGAATAACTCACCGTAACAGTATTGAGACCTGGAGCTCCTCCTTTGTTTCTCTGACTTCCGGCGGTTCGGTGAGTTATGATTTTACACCGGCTTCATCACAGGCATTCGGAAATAACATGAAACAGGTGGATGCCACGCCTTTGAAATTCGGAATCTTTGTAGGGGATCAGAATCAGGACGGTGTTGTAACGTTGAATGATGTTTTGAATGTTTATAACAACTCTATTGGTTTTGTGAATGGCTATGTGACATCGGATATGAACGGGGATAATGTGACTGATCTCTCGGATATTGTTCTGACTTCGAATAATGCAGGGTTGTTTGCGGCAGTTGTCAGACCGTAGTTTAGTTAAAAGTTACGAGTTACTAGTTACGATACATTTTCTGTATTCGCAGAGTCATTCCGCCATAAATTTTTTAAGGTTAGAACATACATTGTGCAGAAGACTCTGCGAGGACCGGGAATATTCCGGATCTCACTTCCGCAGATTCCTTCCTTTGATAAGTACTCTGTATTTTATATGTTTACTGGAAGTGACTCTGCTGAGACGAAAAGATCCTAACAACAATCATAGCCGTTGGCTAAAGCCAACGGCTATGTTTTTTAATTTTATTTTATCTTATGCAATTTCTTCAGCTCTTTGATTTTAGCTGTAAAATAAGATGTCCCTCCTGAAATTCCCTCTTCGACTACCTTTTCAAATCGGATAAGTTCATATTCATCAAAGTTCAGTTTAATTTTTAAAAGCCTGTAAATATTTGAAATGAAAATATCATACCAGTTTTTATATTTTTCACTGACATTTTTATTCTTTTTCAGGAAGTGTTTGTGAGAATCCATGAGATATGTAAAACTTTCATAATCATTTAATTCATAATAAAGCATACCCGTCAGATCCCTGAGATCATACTTAAAAATAAAATGATCAGGTTTTATTCTCAGAGCATTCTCCAGGGCTTTTTCCCAGTTTCCTTTTGAATAATTGTAAAATGCCTCCGTGAATAAATTCATATTTTCCTTAAATTCAGGAAGCAGCAGATCAAAGAAGTTATCTTTTACAAACTTTATCAACTTATGATCGGACAGTCTTGAAGCCATTTTAATGATGTTTGAATAAGAATAAATATTTATTCCTCCGTCCGGATCAGTAAAAACATTTTCATCTATCTGCTTTTTATAATGTTCAAGAAATTCAAGTACTTTGTTATCTCCTTTCTTTGAAGGCCGCAGATTTAAAGCATCACCAAGATGAATATACAGATTGCTCTTTTCTCCGGTAGAAAACAGCCCTGAATTTTCATGTAAATGCTTTTTAAAATTAAAATAATTTTCCCGGTTTTCCGGATAAGCAAACGCAAGATACTGATAATAGTATACAAGAAGGATCCTGTAATCTCTTTCATTTTTAATATTTGAACCTGTGATAAAATTATTTTTATCTGCAATACCAAAAAAATGTTCGGTGATGCTTTTATTTCCTGATTTGTTATACCCTGTCGAATAGATTGCAATATTTTTAAAAAATCCTGATAGTTTTACTATTGAATCATACATAAAGGAATCGGAAACAGCATTTATCTCTTCATCGAGTTCTGTCTGATAATTTGTATAAACACTGCAATGGTTAATTTTCTTTAATAATAATTTCTGAATATCTGAATAATAATCGTGATAGAATTTATTTTTTTCAATATTCTTAAGCTGTAAATTATATTCTGAAAAAAATTTATTGTGGATCTTTCTTTTAGAAAGCGCATCAAGGTACAGAAAATTTTTCTCCGTACTGTTATCTTCATATTGTATCACTTCTATGAATTTCTCTGAAAGTTTGGTCAGATCAAAGATAAGGTTTTTCAGAACACCCCAGTTATATTTCTTACCCGGATACAATTCTTTCCATATATTCTCTTTACCTACCTGCTCTGCTTTATAATCAGGCGCATGTTTCTTAAGCGTTTCAAAGAATTTTACCGCATTGGGTTTTTTATTGTAGAAGGGTGATCTTAGGAATTCATCAAACCGGATGATCTCATTCTTTGTGAATGATCTTAATATCCGGATGAGTAATGTACTTTCCATTTTAAGAATATTAAAATTTTTTGAAGGTCAGACAACTAATTTTGATGTTTTAACTGCCCTATGTAAAACCTGAAAATTTTTCTTTTGAAAATATACTGTCAGAACATAATTTGCATAAGTTTATTCATCAGGACTTTTTTCATCTGATTGTTATATCCGGTTAAATTATCAAATCAGAGAAATGCAAAATGTTAATTAGTATTATTATTAACAACTATAAAAAAATAGTATTCGCAAATACAGATTAAATCATTACGAGCAGTCAGGTCATTTTAAAACTCAATATTAAATACGGACTTTCAGAAAAATCAGAAGATGAACAGAAAAAAATTAAAAAAGAAACGAATGATCTTAAAACAGAAAAAACTAAAAGAACTTTTAACACAACTTATAATCAAAATAAAGTCTGATGCCGGTTCTGTAAAAGACATCAATAAAAACAAATTATCTCAATAAGTCTTTACTATAATTTTATAAAAAATAAATCAATAAAAATAAATTAAAAAAAACATTATGAAGAAGAATCTTTCAAAATTCAAAAGTTGCAACAACGAAACAAGTTTTAAGAATTTTAACATTTACAAAAATATCGGAAATATCAGCTCAGGGCATTCCTGTATAATTCTGATTGCAGTATTAATTTCAGCAATGCTTTCTTTCGGTGCCGGAGTTACAAATGCGCAGGAAGTTACATCCTTTATTCCTCTAACCGGAACAAAAAATATTCCGGGGGATTATGCAACACTGTCTCTTGCAATTACAGATCTGAATACTCAGGGAGTCGGAGCAGGCGGAGTTACATTAAATTTGCTTTCAGGAAATCCTCAGACAGCACCTTTAGGAGGTTATGTAATCGGAGGAGTCGGTTCATTGGTTTTGACAACTACAAGCGCATTGAATCCAGTCACAGTAATCGGAAATGGAAATACAATCACCGCACCGGCCAATCAGACAGCCGGTGTTTTAACAGATGGAATATTTAAACTGATCGGCGCGGATTTTATTACCATTTCAGGATTTGTAATGACAGAAAACGCAGCTAATACAATTACAGCCGATGCTACAAACAATATGACAGAGTGGGGAGTTGCATTGCTTTATGTAACTACTACAAACGGCGCTCAGAATAATGTAATTCAGAATAACACTATCACATTGAACAGAGCTTATCAGAATACCTACGGAATTTACAGCAGTTCTACACATTCAGCAACTTCTCCCACAGTAAATGCGTCATCTATTACTGCTGCTGGCAATAACAGTAATTTAAAAATTTACGGTAATACAATTTCAAATGTGAATATTGGAATTGTAAATGCCGGTCCTGCCGGAGCGACAGATATTAACATTCTTTTAGATATAGGGGGAACGACACCTGCGCAGGGAAATTCAATTACCAATTTTGGAACAACAGGAACTCATTCACCTTTTACCAGCATTCCAAGCTCTGTAGTTTACGGAATCTATGTGCAGTACACGGTAAACATTAATATTTCGAATAATACCATTATCAGTTCAAATGGCGGAACAACAGTCGGCGCTTCTTTAGGGGGTATTAATATTGACGGATTCTTTTTCGACACGTCAGGTACTTTCTCTACTGTGATCAATAAAAACAGTATTTCCTTGCGAAGTGGTTTGGGAACAATGTCTATTGTTGGAATCACAGTTACTCAAACTTCAACAACACCTTCATCATCTGTTTCAATCACCAATAATGATTTCAATACAACAACACATACCGTTGCTGCAACAGGAGTTATCAATTTCATAAGTAATTTTGCTCCGACTCTTACGCGTGATATCAGCGGAAATACTTTTACAAATATTTCCTGTAATACAACCGGCACTTTAACTTTCATTTCAAATACTGCAGCATTGGCAGCTTCAGCGGTGATGAATATAAATTCCAACTCAATTATTACAGGCTATACAAAAGCAACCGGAGCTACAATATTTTTTTCAACCTTGGCAGCTTCAGTCAATGGAAGTATTCTGAATTTAAATAATAATAATATTTCCAACATAACATGTGATGCCTTTACGGGAATCGAAAGCAAAGACGGAACATCAATTGTGAGCGGACCTGTCAAATCCATAA
>JAGQWH010000227.1 GCA_020437545.1 Ignavibacteriota bacterium | reverse complement strand
GGGAAAGAGGACGTTATTCAGAATCAGTCTGTAACCCGGTGAATGCGGGAAGTTTTTTAATTCCGTCTTTGGGTCTCCCACGGCATGCTGATAATCTTCCGGATCATGACCGCCGAAGAAAGTGAAAGTTCCTTTGCCGTAATTTCCGTGAATGTATTTTACAGCATCAGTACCTTCATTCATTCCCAGAATAGTTACATTCTTTTTTAAAAGATCTTTCCTGAATCCGGTAGTCTGTCCCAGAAATCCTGAGATCAGTGAAGTATGATCCTGTGTCAGCATAGACGGAACAGGGTCATACTTTGCTGAGAATTCAACGAGTTTAAAGTTATCATTAAACTGACCAAAAGCCAGTAATTCATTGGTCACATCAATATTTGAATATTCATAGACATATGGATTCATATCAACAGTAAAATTCTCAAAAGCAATCGTTTCTGAAAAATCCAGTTTTGAGTTTGCATCCGGATCAGCCGGATCACCGTCATACATGGCTTCACAAATGTCTGTATATTGCGCTGCAAGTGCTATGTCGTAAGTATCGGTTGCCGAACACATGGTAAATAAAAATCCGCCGTTCGCAATATATTCTTTGAGCTTTTTTACAACAGCAAGCTTAAGCTGAGAGACTTTTTTGAATCCCATTTTAGCTGCCATGGATTCATTAATTTCTTTCTGCTGGAGATACCAAGGAGCAGTACCGTATGTAGCAAAAAACTTTCCGAACTGTCCGGTGAAGTCTTCGTGATGAAGATGAAGCCAGTCGTAACCTTTAAGACCGCCTGTGAGAACTTCCTCATCCCATAATTTATCATAAGGTATTTCGGCATATTCAAGAACAAGCTGAACTGCATCATCCCATGGCAAAGCATTCGGCGGGACATATACAGCTATCTTCGCAACTTTCTCGAGACGAACAACATCCATATTATTCTTATCATCTTCATCTTTTACCTCTGCATATATCTGAGCGGTCTGAGTTCCGTCCTTTAATTCATAAGAAACACCCTTTGCCTGACATTCCTGTTCAAGAGCACCGGAATAATTAAACAAGAACGAACCGCCTCTGTAATTTAAAAGCCAGTCGAGTTCTTTATTGTTGAGTAAATGTCTGTATGCAATTCCGTATGCCTTGAGATGATCGGTTTGAGAAGGTTCCATCGGAATGAGTAACTTTACCTGTGAAAATGAAGGAGTTACAAAAAGGACAGAAAATAAGAGTATTAAAAAAAGTTTGATTCTGTTATTATTCATATAACTGAAAATTAGTTTTAATAAGAGGTTAAATCAACGTATTTGATAAGTATCATTAAGTTTAAATTTTAAATCAGACTTATATTTTTAAGTGGTTTCATTAAATCAAAATGGATTCCCGCCGGGAGCACG
Source organism: Ignavibacteriota bacterium (assembly GCA_020437545.1). Classification (GTDB taxonomy): domain Bacteria; phylum Bacteroidota; class Ignavibacteria; order Tepidaquicellales; family Tepidaquicellaceae; genus JAGPCH01. The sequence continues at coordinate 3,775 of JAGQWH010000227.1, read as the reverse complement.
CGGGAAAGACAATCTATTTATCAATTATAATTTTATTAAGCTGTTCAACTGATCTAGTACAATGCAATTTACTCCAAAAAAGTTTTAAACATAGAATCTGCAAATTTGATAACACTTGCTATAGAAACATCCTGTGACGAGACATCAGCTTCAGTGCTTGAGAATGAGAAGGTAATGTCAAATGTAATTTCATCACAGTTATTTCACACTAAATTCGGCGGAGTGGTGCCGGAAGTTGCATCCCGCGAACATTTAAAAAAGATAACTGAAATTACTTACGAAGCTCTTAAGCGTTCGGATAAGAAATTAAGTGATATTGAACTTATCTGCGCTACATCCGGACCCGGGTTGATCGGAGCGTTGCTTATAGGTCTGAATTTCGGTAAATCTCTTTCAGCTGTTCTGAATGTACCGTTCGTTCCGGTCAATCACATACAGGCTCATCTTTATTCCAATTTCCTTTCGGGACAGAAAGCAGAATTTCCGTTCTTAGGATTGATTATATCCGGCGGACATACTTTGCTCATACTTGCAGAAGATTTTTTTAAACATAAGATAATCGGAAGTACAGTTGATGATGCTGCAGGAGAAGCCTATGATAAAACGGCAAAATTACTCGGACTTGAATATCCCGGTGGAAAGCAGATTGATGATAATTCAAAAAAAGGGGATAAAGACTTTCACAAATTTCCAATTTCACATCTGAAGAACAATGAATTTGATTTTTCATTTTCGGGTATAAAAACAGCAGTATTATATTTTCTTCGTGATATTGATTATAATAATAATGATATTAAAGATGAAAAACTGCTGTATGACATCTGCGCATCATTTCAGGAAACAATGGTAAAGACCTTATTTGATAAAACTCTTAAAGCCGCAAAGAAATTTAAAGTAAAAAATATTGCTGTATCAGGCGGCGTATCGGCAAATTCCGGTCTGAGAGAGAGATTCTATGAACTTAAGGAAAAAGGTTATAACGTATATTTCCCCGATACGGAATATTCAACTGACAATGCAGCAATGATAGGATTGACGGGATATTTAAAATTCATACATTCTAAAAATAAGGAATATTACAAACTTGAATCACTTGCGCAGAAAGCATATCCAAAACTGAATTATTCTGAATTTTGAAATTCAAAAAGATCAAAATGAATACTGAACGAAAATATAGTGTGATACAAATATTCTCACTTCTGTTTTTATTAATTATTCTAATAATTGAAATAACAGGCTGCAACAAGATAAGTCAGGGCGAACAGCGCAGGAAATTTGAATATCTCTATAAGATGAATAATTATGCCACTTTATTCAGAGAATATACGGGTATTCTGAACTATGAAAAGGATTTTGATATGTATAAAAAGAGAATGAATAAATTATATATGGATGTGGATGCTGTAAAAATTATTCCCGGTTATCAACCGTCAACTGTTTTGAAAACCAAATTTCTTACTGCGATAGATGATAATCTGATGATCATTCAGAACTATGAACATAAGCCCGGTGCTGATACAATAAGCATTCATAATGATTATGAAATAAAAATCATGAATGAGAATGTCACAATATTTCTTGATAATCTCAATGATGAGATCTCGAAGGTAGGGAAAGAATAAGTTTTAATCAGTCTCTCAAAGTATATTTCTCAAAGTCTCTGAGTATCTGTAAATCAAATTTTATTCAATTTTATAAATCAATTCACCGTTCTCATTTGAAAATAATTTAGTCAGTTTTAAATTACTTTTCTTAAATAATTTTTCATAATTCCTGATAAAAGCTTCATTGTAATTTTCATCCGTAGTTCTGTATATAATGGGTCTCTTGTCATCAGATATATTAAGTGATTCATACTTGCCATTAAATAAAATTAACTTTTCATTGAAAACATCATACCAGTATAAACCCGGAAATCTCTGATCAATATATTTACTCAAAGCCGGTCGGCTCTTTACAGGAGAATAAAAATAAGCAAAAATGAGAGCAGCTTTTTCACTTGTTATACCCGGTGTTAAAACTTGAGAAACACCATTGTAATCAGTATTCAGGAATTCAACTAGTTTTGAGCATTCTGATTTTATATAATTTGATTTAGCAAGTTGTTTTCTTCCGTTATAAAATCCGAAGAGCAATAGAAAACTTAACATCCCTGCATAAAAAAATCTTAAGCCGAATTTTAAAAAATAAATCCTGTAAAGTATATTTACTGAAACGAACAATGCCGGAACACTCAAAATCAGGGCTGGGAACATGTATCTTGACGAATAATGCTTTGCCACCATAAGTATGTGTATACTCATTGCAAACAATACTGCAATACAGAGTTTTATCTCTCCGGAAGAAACAATGTCCTTATTTTTTTTTCTATTAATAAAAATGAATAAAGATGTACCAAATAGGAATAAATAAGAGAAGACAAAGAATTTTTCATTTGAAAAAATTTTAAGGATATTTCTGAAAAATTCGGATGAGTTTATTATCGATGCATCTCCTGAACCATATCTGCCGCTGTGAAAAAACAGATTGCTGATCCAGTTAATAAAATATTCCATATTGGATAATACCGGAACAACAGATATTACAAATCCTGAGATCATTGTTATTACAAAGACCATCTTCTGCCGGAATCCCGGGAAAACAATCAGAGGCAGAAATACTATGCAAAGAAAACTGATTTTTGTGGCAAGTATTATTCCGCAGATCAGACCGGATATATACAGATAATATTTCTTTTTATCCCGGTCCGGATCGTATATGTATTTAATGATCAGTGCAATCTGAAGTATTATAAAAAAGAATGCAAAATTCTCGGTCTTGATCAAAGAAAACACTTCGAGAATATTAATTGATACAAATGGGATGCTCTGAAATATCATTCCGGCCATTACATTTTTAAATACAAAATATATGATCAGCCCTGAAATAAATAATCCGATAGCGTTAAGAAAAATAAGAACATGATCAAAAACTCTTAAATATGCTTCAGGCCGGTAAATAACATCTTCTGTAATATTATCCTTTTCATGAGATATGTAAAAATAAGTTTTTAAAATAACAGCACCGGCGATCTGAAGGGGAGTTCCGGGATGATCAGTATGTCCGGAGCCTTCGAGATTTGACATAGTCAGAGAATTAAGCAAATAAACATAAGAAGGATCAGCCATGCCATAATTATAATTTGGTCCGTCAGCATTTTTTAAAGCAAAAGAATAAACAATAAAAATCAGCGGAATCAGCAACAGAAGGAGATAATTTTTCATAATTACTATTTTTATAGATGGTATTAATTAACAGACAACTTGTTCAGTAATAAAATTGAAATAAAGTCAAAATAAAAATTGCAGATATAATAATATCCAACTCTGTCCAAAACGTTTTATAATATTATAGAATAAATTTCAACTATACTCAGATTTACCTTCTTTCTTTTGAACGATCAAAAGAAAGGTACTGTGTTAATAATCAAGTACAAACAACATACGCGTATGTTGTTTTAACAATTATGCTGTTTTATAATTAGGTATATATTCTTCATTTTTTTTCCAAAGAGTATAAATTAATGATAAAAGTTTTCTGCAAACTGCAACTATAGCTATTTTTTTATAAACTTTCTTTGTACATAATCTTTTGTAAAATGATTTAAATTTGTCATCACATCTTACAGCTGCAAGTGCAGGAAAATATAAGGCATTACGAATAAACTTATTACCTTTTTTTGAGATTTTTGTTTTCCCCGTAATGATACCGGACTGATTTTGAACTACATCATAAC
>JAGQWH010000226.1 GCA_020437545.1 Ignavibacteriota bacterium | reverse complement strand
CAATACTCAATACTCAATACTCAATACTCAATACTCAATACTCAATACTCAATACCTAATACATAATACCAAATACCTAATACTTAATACCTAATACCAAAAACCCTTGTCAGAAAACAATACAGAATACACCGGATTAACAACAGAGCAAATAATTCTTTCCCGGGAAAAATTCGGCTCGAATGTTATTGAAGTAAAAAAAGAGAACAGGTTCTTTGAAATATTAAAGAATCTGACAGGGGAGCCAATGGTCATTTTGCTGCTTGCGGCTTCGATCTTATATTTTATTTCCGGGCAAACAGGTGACGGTATATTTCTCGCTGTTGCAATTGTACTAGTATCTGCCATATCTCTTTTTCAGGATTCAAGAAGCCGAAATGCTCTGGAGAAACTGAAGGTCTACACAAAGCCAAATTGTAAAGTGATAAGAAACGGGGATACAGTTGAAATAAAAACAGATGAGCTTGTAGTAGGAGATTATCTGATCGCGGAAGAAGGAACATCGGTCTCTGCTGACGGAGTGATTATCCGGTCTAATGACTTTTCAGTAAATGAATCCATTCTGACAGGGGAGTCATTTCCTGTATTTAAAGATCGTGGAAAAGATGACAATAAAATTTACAGAGGTACTTCCGTAACAAGCGGATTAGCTATTGCAGAAGTTACTGCAGTTGGAAATAAGACACAACTTGGAAAAATTGGAAAAAGTCTTGAAGATATAAAAATTGAAAAGACACCACTTGAGTTACAGATAAGCAATTTTGTCAAGAAGATGGTAATTGCAGGTTCTGTTGTTTTTCTGATAGTATGGGCGATCAATTATTTTATGTCATATGACATACTCGATAGTCTTCTTAAAGCTCTTACGCTTGCAATGAGTATTCTGCCGGAAGAGATACCTGTAGCTTTTTCAGTTTTTATGGCTCTCGGAGCTTGGAGACTGATGAAAATGGGTATAGTGGTGAAACAAATGAAAACAGTTGAGACTCTCGGAAGCGCGACTGTGATCTGCACGGATAAGACCGGAACCATTACTGAAAATAAAATGGAACTGGCGAAGATATATTTGCTTTCATCGGATAAAATTTCGGATCCAAAGGAAAAACTAGATGAGAAAGAAATCGATTTGATTCGAGTTGCGATGTTTGCAAGTGAACCAATCCCGTTTGATCCAATGGAGATTGCTTTACATGATGCTTATATGAATTCTTCAAACCGTGATGAAAGACCAAATTTTAAAATGATCCATGAGTATCCTCTCTCGGGAAATCCTCCAATGATGACACATTTTTTTGAAGATGAGACCGGTAAAAGAATTGTAGCATCAAAAGGTGCCCCGGAAGCAATGATAAAAGTTTGTGATCTGTCTGAAGCTGAAATTCAGGACATCAAGAATGCAATTTCTTCTTTAACAACCGGTGGCTACAGAGTTTTAGGAGTCGGTGAATCTGTATTCAGAGGAAATAATTATCCTGAAACTCAGCAGGAATTATCATTCAAATTTTTAGGTCTCATTGCGTTTTTTGATCCTCCAAAAAAGAATATAGGCAAAGTCTTTGAAGATTTTAATACAGCCGGAATAGTTGTAAAGATCGTTACAGGCGATAATGCTGAAACGACTAATGCCATTGCAAGGCAGATCGATTTTAAGGGCTATGATAAAAGTATGTCCGGAGATGAGTTGATGAACCTTAATGAATCTGAACTTGAGGAAAAAGTAACCGGTACTGCAATTTTTAACAGAATGTTTCCCGAAGCAAAACTCAGAATTATAAATGCTCTGAAAGCAAGAAAAGAGATCGTAGCAATGACAGGTGACGGTGTAAATGACGGACCGGCTTTAAAAGCTGCGCATATTGGGATAGCAATGGGTAAAAAAGGAACTGAAACTGCAAAACAGGCGGCATCACTGATACTTGCGGATGATGATCTTTCCAAAATGGTGGATGCAGTTGCAATGGGAAGAAAGATCTATACAAATCTGAAAAAAGCAATACGTTATATTATTTCGATACATATTCCGATCGTTCTAACGGTTTTTATTCCTCTTGCTCTTGGTTGGCTTTATCCGAATATATTCTCACCTGTTCATATAATTTTTCTTGAGCTTATCATGGGACCAACCTGCTCCATAATTTATGAAAACGAGCCCATAGAAAAAAATACCATGAAAGAAAAACCGAGACCAATGACTACCACATTTTTTGATCAGAAAGAACTTACAGTAAGTATCATTCAGGGATTAATGATTACCGCAGGAACTCTGGCTGCTTATCAGTTTTCCGTTTACAACGGATTCAATGAGGATCTTACAAGGACAATAGTCTTTAATTCTTTGATCTCAGCAAATATATTTTTAACACTTGTTAACAGATCATTTTATTACTCAATTTTCACAACTATAAAATACAGGAATAACCTTGTTCCCCTGATGATCGCTATTACAATTATTATAACCGGAATGATACTTTACATAAAACCATTTGCAGAATTTTTTGAATTTGAAACTCCTGATCTTAGTATGCTATTATTTAGTACCGGTATAGGATTTTTTTCCGTGATATGGTTTGAAATTGTAAAATGGAAAAAAAGGAAATTTAGTATGTAAAAGTATTAGTTTTTTTATTCATTAAAAAGCAGAGCTAAGAATAATTGCTGGTAACAGCTTTTATCTCCCAAAAGATTAACATTCCCTTCACCAAAAAATATTTTCATTTAGTGACATAGGTCAGAGATAAATAAAAACTTAAATTGTATCTTTGTATAGGATACAGAAAGTAAATATATCCTTTAAAAATAAATCAGAAATATTTTTAAATAATATTAATGAGTTATCATGAAAACGAATATGGGCAAAATAGATAAAGTGATCAGAATATTCTTCGGTATTATTATTGCAGGTCTTTATCTTGAAGGGCAGATCTCAGGGTTCGGAGCAGTATTGCTGGTATTAATTGCAGCAATATTTTTTATAACAAGTTTCTTCGGATTCTGTCCGCTTTATTTACCGTTTGGAATTTCTACAGGGAAAAAACATTCAGATGAGGTCTGATAGATTGAACAGGCATAAATGGAATAATATATGTCCGAATGAATTTATTTCCTCAGCAGAGGGTAGTAAAATATTTTTTTAATAATAATTTAAAAAAATATAAAGATTGAAAAACTAAATTAAGAAAACTATATATCAAAAATAATCATGAAAAGAAAAATGAAACCTGAAAGTCTGATGATGTCTTATGGCTATAAACCGGAATTGTCTGAAGGTGCAGTGAAATGCCCGATTTTTATGACTTCAACTTTTGCATTTAAAACTGCTGAAGAGGGAAAGGCGTTTTTTGAACTGGCATATGGATTGCGTGAACAAAACAAAGGTGAAAAACTCGGACTGATCTACAGCCGCATAAACAATCCCGATCTGGAAGTACTGGAAAACAGACTTACACTCTGGGATGAAGCTGAAGAAGGAGCGGTCTTTGAAAGCGGAATGTCAGCAATTACAACTGTGTTACTTGAATTTTTAAAACCCGGGGATCTTCTTCTGATGAGTCACCCATTATACGGCGGCAGTGATCATTTTATAAAAAAAATTCTTCCCAAATACAAAATTAATATTGTTCCTTTTAAAGCAGGTCAAAGCAAGGAAGAAATCATCAGTAATGTTGAGAAAACCGGTTTGGCAGATAAATTGGCATTAATATTTATTGAAACACCTGCAAATCCGACAAATGATCTGCTTGATATCAGATGCTGTAAAGAAATTGCAGAGCATTTTTCCACACCGGAAAAGGAAATTTATCTGGCTGTGGATAATACTTATATGGGACCTGTCTGGCAGCATCCGATAAGACACGGAGCTGATCTTGTTATTTATTCCGCTACCAAATATATAGGCGGACACAGTGATGTGATAGCAGGAGCCTGTCTTGGTTCACACGAGCTTATTAAAAGAGTTAAAGAATTAAGAACTTTTCTGGGTAATATGGCAAGTCCGAATACAGGATGGCTTCTGATGCGAAGTCTTGAAACGCTTAAACTGAGAATGGACACTCAGGCATATAACGCCGATAAAGTAGCCGAATTCCTGATCGGTCATCCTGCTGTGGAAAAAATTTATTTTCCAGGAACGCTTACAGAAAAAGACGGAGAGCAATATAAGATAAGACAGCGACAGTGTCTGACAAACGGAGGTATGATATCATTTGATCTGAAAGGCGGAGAAAAAGAAGCATTCATTTTTCTGAATTCTCTTAAGCATATAAAACTTGCTGTCAGCCTTGGCGGAACAGAAAGTCTTGCAGAGCATCCCGCAACTATGACTCACTCTGATATGGATCCTGCAGATAGAAAAGAACTATCGGTAACAGAAAAAATGGTAAGACTCTCAATAGGAGTAGAGAATTATGAGGATATAATTTATGATATTGAGCAGGCTTTAAATAAAATTTCTTTAAAAAATGAACCACTAAAAATAAATTCAGAACATAAAGCTGCTTTAAATTTAGTTTGATATTTATATCTTTTATATATTTATAATTTTAAAAATCAAAAATCAAAAATCAAAAATCAAAAATGGAACCGCATTATTATTATGTAGATGTAGACTGGGATCAGGATAGAAAGGGGACAATCTGTTCTCCTGAATTAACCTTTTCCAGCAATAACTTTAACGGATGTATAGATGTAGCTACACCACCGCAATTCCCTAAAGGAATACCCGGGATATGGTCACCCGAACATTTATTCACCGCCGCAGTAAGCAGTTGTCTTATGACTACATTTCTTGCTATTGCTGAGAATTCAAAACTTGAATTCAAAAGTTTTAAATGTAGATCAAAAGGTAAGCTTGAAAATGTTGACGGAAAATTCGAAATGTCAGAGGTAATTCTTGAACCAATCGTTACAATATTTCACGAAAAAGACCGAGAACGAGCTGAAAGAATTGTTCATAAATCTGAAGCTGCATGTCTGATCACTAATTCTATAAAATCGAAGATCACGATGAATGTTGAAATATTGTTATATGAATTGCCGGTGGAAGATGAAGCAATTAAAAGTTAAAAGTTGAAAGTTGAAAGTTGAAAGTTGAAAGTTAAAAGTTGAAAGTTAAAAGTTGAAAGTTAAAAGTTAAAAGTTGAAAGTTAAAAGTTGAAAGTTAAAAGTTG
>JAGQWH010000225.1 GCA_020437545.1 Ignavibacteriota bacterium | reverse complement strand
TGATACTGTGCATTTCCATATTGGTGCTGATAATATCCGATCACAGAAAGCCATAGGAAAATTAGGTGCCGTTAAAATTGATGAAAAGGAGATCAGATATTACGGAGAAGCAGAAAGTAAAAATTATATTTATAAAATAGTAAAGAAAGACTGGACTATTTAGCCCTGACTCTTTTCGGAACCATAAATTTCTATAGTTGTATTGTTTTTTATATACTTTGATTTGAGAAATTACATGGATTTTAATTTTTCCGTAATTATTCTTGCTATAAAATCCGCCGGACCAATACCTGCTTTGTTATCCTGCATATTTACAAGTACGACAATGACAGCTTCCTTTTCAGGCATATATCCCATAAAAGAATTGAATCCCGGAATGCCGCCGTTATGACCAATGGCACCATTGAAATCAGCAATTGCAAAACCGTATTTCAGAGGCATGTCTTTCCATGCGCCATTGGGGGGAATAAATTCTGTATCCCATTTTAGTCTTTGCTCCTGCGAACTTTTCGTAACAAGTTTACCTGTTGCCAGTGCTTTAGAATATACCATTACATCTTTTATTGTAGAGATCATCGCTCCTGCGCTCCAGCCCCAGCTTGGATTCTGATTAGTAACATCATCAGGCACAATAGATGAAGAATCGGGATATAAATAGCCGTGAACATGAGGTTCAGGAAAATCCGTATTGACGGCAAAAACAGATTCATTCATTCCAAGCGGATCAAGTATTCTGCTTTTGACAGCATTCTCTAGCGTAACTCCGGTTAACTTTTCAATGATCAATCCAAGCAATATGGTATTGGTATTTGAATAATGCATACCAGTACCTGGCGGAAAATACGGATCATGCTTTTCCGCAATTGCTACGACTTCCTGCGGAGTGAATGATTTTGTAAGATCATTAAAAAGTTCTTTCTGAAAATTCTCATCTTCCGAATAATTAAAAATCCCGCTTCTCATATTACCCAGTTGTTCAATTGTAATGTTTTCACTGTTAGGAAAATCAGGAAAATATTTAGATAATTTGTCATCAAGACTTATAAGACCCTCATCCACTAATTGAAGAAGCACTGTTCCCGTAAATGTCTTTGTGATACTGCCAATTCTCATATGATCATTTTCACTGATCGGCTGACCGGTAAGAAGATCAGCTACACCGTAAGTTCTGATAAATGTTTCGTAACCCGGAATGCTTATACCGATGATAGCTCCCGGAACTTCAAGTTCAGTAAATGTCTCATTCAATAAATCCGAAAATTCATCATTCAGTGATCTCAAAGTATCGCTTTTATCCTGCCCGCAAAATCCCGCGTTATAACTGATGCTTAAAATAAATCCGGCTAAAGCTGAAATTACAAACAGCATAATTAAATTTATTGTAAATGTCTTTTTCATAATTGGATTAATTTTTAAAATAAAATGATTTTAAAGGTCTAAGTCTTATTTAAAGAATAAATTAATTTAAGATCAGGAAGTAAGGAATAAGTTCAGAGTATAATATTTTTCAGACAAACCATGTCAAAATTTTATGCTAATTAACAATAAAAGATTTCAATAACAATTCATTTTTTCTTTTCAAAATATATATTAAAGAATCAATATTTGAACTAACAATATTTCCAATTTCAAGCTCCTAAAGTTGTTTTTAATTATATTTTTAACAGAATATTTACTTTTTATGTAAATCCGGGAAAAAAATATTTAATATTGAATCTGACAAACATTAAGCTTATTTTGTATACACATTCCAAAAAAATAAATTATAATTAAAGACAATGAAATTATTCGTACTTTCTGTAATATCCTTTTGTCTGTTTTCAGTATCAGGAAACATTCAGGCACAGGGATTTAACAGTATTACTACGCCCGATGGCGTAAATTTAGTAGCAGTCGGAAATGCAGGAAAAATCTACAGATCTGCATCCGGCGGTGTAACATATACAAGCTCTTCAGTATCCGGTCTGCCGGATCTCAAATGTGTCACTTCATTCGGTAATGATGTATGGATGTGCGGACAGAATGGAAATATTTATAAGACCTTAAAAACAGTTTCACCTTACACTCCTTATAATACAGGAACTTCCAATACTTTAAATTCAATCACTTTTTTAAACTCAAACACAGGCTATGTCTGCGGAGACGGCGGAGTTTTATTTAAGACCGTTAACGGAGGTGTTAACTGGACTTCAAGCAATTCAGGAATTCCTTCGGTTAATTTAAGATCGGTTGCTTTTACGGATCTGAATAACGGAACAGTTGTCGGTGATAACGGAGCAATCTATGTCACTACAAATGCCGGATCAAGCTGGGCAGCTCAGACTTCAGGTACAGCATATAATTTGTTAAAAGTAAAATATTTCGGAAGCAGCCTTTATGCTGTTGGTGAATACGGAACTATATTATCAGGTAACGGCGGTGTATGGACTTCTGTCATAACAAGAACAAAGTCTGACATCAGAGGACTTTCGGGTACAACTGCAAGTGATGTTCACGTCTGCGGCGGCGGTGGTTTTATAAGAAACAATAAAAGCGGCAGCAGCAACTTTTTTAATTTTGAAAAGAATCCAATGCTTGCTAATCTTACGGACATATTTTATTATGATGCAAATAATGGATGGGCAGTAAGTCCGCTTAATCGTGTCATTATCCGCACGACAAATGGCGGTTCTAGCTGGGAAATGCCGACAGGTTCGACAGTTTCATACAACTGGGTAGCTAAAACCCCAAGCGGAAGCGGTATTGGAAATAATCTTTGTCCGCATCCTAATGTCAGGGAAGCTATGTTTGTAGTCTATGGTAACAAAGTTTACCGAAGCGGTGACAGAGGTGATAACTGGACACAGATCGGAACGATCGGAATTGGTTCGAGAGCACATTCATTTTATGTAAGTCCTGTTGATACAAATATCTGGGTTGCTGCAATGGAAAACTCTACAGACTGTATTGTAAGATCAACTAACTACGGTGCGACATGGACTAATATTATTGCAAAAGATTTCAGTACTTACGGGCAACCACTTGAGATGGATCAGAATAATCCTTCAGTATTTTATTTTGCACCTTCCAACTCTTCAGGAGAAGGAGTTTATAAATCAACAAACAATGGCGCATCTTTTAATTTAGTAGCTCCATATAATAATTCAAATATCGGACAGCCATGTGATCTGATCATTCAATGGGATAATTCCAATGTATTGTTTATGGGTGATGACGGTGCAGATATTTACAAATCTACTGATGGAGCTGCCTCTTGGATTCAGGTAAAGGCAAACTCTTCATCAGAAGTACCTTCAATGTGTAATTCGGTTTTTGATAATACTATTTGTTATGCTACTACATGGGGAAGTACTCAGGTATTCAGAACTGTCAATTCAGGAAACAACTGGAATATCATTTCAAATAATTCAGGAAGCGGCTGGGGTTCCGATCTTTGCCGGGAAGATCCGACTGTGGTTCTGACAGGTAATTATGGTTCGCAGGCGTATCTTACTACAAACGGCGGTGATAACTTTTTCAATGTGAATACAGGTTTATCAGGAGCCGGTGCCGGAATAATGGTTACGGAAAGAGATCTAATGCTTAATATGCAGACAAGTACTTTGTATAAACTTAACATAGTATATACTGATACACCCGTTCTTATCAATATTGATGTTCAGGCTCTGTCAATCGGAGAATCCGGTGTTGCTTACTATGAAACTCCTACAATCATACCTTACGGTGTGGTGAAGAATAACAATGCATCTGCCACTGCAACATTTACAGTTACACGAAGGATCAGTCCGGGAAATTATGTAAGCACAAAGACAGTAACAAATCTTGTTGCAAGCGGAACGGCTAATGTTAATTTTGATTCATGGACATTCAATGCAGGCACTTCTTATACAATAAAGGATTCGGTTTATATAGCTGATGATGCTGACAACGGTAATGATGTGATTTCGGGGAATCTTACTCCGTATCTAGGTCAGCCTTCAAACAGGATCAGCGAAGGATTTACTGGAACATATCCTCCTCCGGGATGGGCTCTTGAAGGAACCGGTACAATGTACTGGCAATATAATGCAGTAAGCAGCTACGGTGTAGGAATTGGTTCTGCCAGATATAATTTCTGGTCTGCTTCAAACGGATTGGTCCAGTCAATGCTGTCATCAAATTTCACTGCCACTGTCGCAGGAGATTCACTTGAATACGATTACGCTTATGCACCATATAACGGAACTACTGATTCTCTCATAATTGAAGTATCATCAAACAACGGCAGTACATTCAATACACTCGTAAGGCTTTACGGGAATACAGGTGCTACGGGAATTTATGCACTGAATACTGTTACCTCAGGAGGAAATTTCACTCCTTCAGCCGGACAATGGTTAAGCAGAAAATGGGCTCTACCGACAGGAACAAACAAGATAAGGTTCAAAGCTGTAAGCGGGTTCGGAGATAATCTGTATCTTGACAGTATTAAAATAAAGGGAGGAACTTTGTATACTCAGTTTAACATTCAACTTACTCCTGAAGGTTTGTATAACGGTGCGACCATGAATATCAAAGATACTGTTAAAGCTTATCTGAGAAGTTCAACAAGTCCGTTTGCACTTGTGGATTCATCTGTAGCCGTTATAGATTCACTTAATTTTACAGCTCCATTTGTTTTCAAAAATGCAAATACAGGTAACTATTACATTCAGATCAAACACAGGAATGCTCTTGAGACCTGGAGCAAATCAGGAGGTGAATCATTTACAAGAGGAATTACAGCAAGTTATGATTTTACTTCTCTTCAAACTCAGGCATTCGGAAATAATGTTGTTCTGAAAAATTCAAAATGGTGTCTTTACAGCGGGGATGTTTTAGTCAATGGTATCATTGATCTGGCAGACGTTCTTGAATTGTATAATAAATCTTCAGAATTTGCAACCGGCTATATTGTTTCTGATCTGACGGGAGATGGATTAACCGATCTGACAGATCTTATTCTCGGATTCAATAATGCGGCAAGTTTCGTTTCAGCAATAACACCTTCATCTTCTCCTTCGGATATTCAGAATTTAAAAAATAATTCATCGAGAGAGTTTATGGAATACAATAAAAACATTATTTCCAAATAGATTTAATAAATATATTTTTATTATAAATCAAATCAAAACAACTTTAATTAAAAATGAAAATTAAAAACTTCTTAAAATCCCTGTTATCTTTGATGGCAATCCTGCTTATATTCTC
>JAGQWH010000224.1 GCA_020437545.1 Ignavibacteriota bacterium | reverse complement strand
TGTTCTTTTGGGAAAGAATCCTTCTGATTTTAATAAGGAAAAGAACAACAGATCATCCAGATTGGTTAATCCTTTGTATGAACTTGATATAGCAAATATCCAGCCTTATACTGACGGATCTTCACTTTATCCGAATGCAGTATCGTTTGACATTTATATCTATCACACCAATCCCGAAGAATCAGGTCCTTTTTATTATGCCTCCGGTCAGTATTATATAAAATTTAATCCAAATGTAGCTAACGGCGGATTGCTTAGTTATGAAATAGTTCCGAATTCCACAGAACTCACAAACCCTGATGCTGTCCCGAGAAATCCGTCTATTACTTTTGATCAGCTTAACCTTGAAAGAAATATTCCTATTCTTTTTATAAATGCACCGATTATTTCTGCCGCTTTTCCGGGAACTAAGATTGTAAGAATGAAACTCTCTTCAAATGTACCTGCTTTGAATTACAGGGATCTGCAGTTAAAATGGGTTGATTCCACTATTGCAACACCTTTTACAAGGATCGCAGCTTTTATAGATTCCATGGAAACGGATATTACCGGAGACGGGACTTTCCTTGTTGATACATCATACATTGTTTTCCCGGTTGAGTTATCCGGTTTTAGCGGTAATGCAATGAGAAACGATGTAATTCTTAACTGGTCAACCGTTTCGGAAATTAATAATTCCGGTTTTGATATTGAAAGATCTTCTAATGATCTCAAATGGGAAAAGGTCGGATATATTAAAGGAAACGGGACAATAAATTCTGTAAGTAATTATAATTTTGAGGACAAGAGTCTGAGTTCTGGAAAATATAAATACCGGCTGAAGCAGATCGATTATAACGGCAACTATGAATATTTTGATTTGTCCGATGAGATCTCAGTAGGTGTGCCTGGAGAATTCAGTTTAAAACAGAATTACCCTAATCCATTTAATCCTGTCACAAAAATAGATTTTGATTTACCTGTTAATTCAAATGTAAGTGTTAAGATATATAGTATGAATGGAAAAGAAATTAAGTCTCTTTTAAACGGATTTCTGAATTCCGGATATTACTCGGTTGATTTTGATGCTTCTGAGCTGCCAAGCGGTGTTTATTATTACAGACTTGAATCCGGGAATTTCATCTCAACTAAAAAATTGATCCTGTTGAAATAAGTTTATAGAAACCATATTTATGTAAACTACGTTAATCTCTAAATTAAAATAAATTAAATTAAATTAAATTTAATCTATTAATTACAGCGGATAATTTTTTAAATCACTATCTTCACAAATCATATTAAATTAAAAAATAAACTAATTTAAACCTAACCCCAATAATATGAATAAAAAAATCTATCTTTATTTTATTCTGGCTTTTTCTCTCTTCTTTATTTCTCAAACATCCATATTTTCTCAGGTAAATAAATCCGGGATGGAAAAAGATGCCAGATTAGTTAATCCTTTATATGAATTAAATATAAGAAACATTGAACTTTCTGCAAGTTCATCTGCTTTAGGTATCAACACTCTTACATTTGATATTATCATTCTTCATACAAATCTGCCTGAATCCGGTCCGTTCCTGTTTGCTGCCGGACAGTATATATTGAAATTCAATCCAGCAATAAACGGAGGTGGTCAACTTACTTATGAAGTCGTTCCGAATTCATCTGATTTTCCAAATCCGAATGCAATTCCTTTGAACCCGACTGTCTCAGGAAATAAATTATTACTTGACAGAAATCCTAATCTGACTGTTGAAACAGCTCCGGTTGTTTCTCCTGTGTATCCGGGTACAAGAATCATTAAAATGAGATTATCCACTTCTGCTGCTGAATTTGGAAATCATCCTTTAAATCTTGAATGGCAGCAGCCTTCCGGATCTCCGACAGGTACATTTGTTTATGCCTATATCGGTGATTCCGCAACAAATATTTCGGGAGACGGAACTTTTACTGTTGATTCTTCAAATATTCCGTTACCTGTTGAATTATCAGGATTTACTTCAGTCATAAACAGAAATGATGTAGTCTTAAACTGGTCCACAGCTTCTGAAATAAACAATTCAGGATTTGATATTGAAAGATCTGCTGTTGATAATAACAAATGGATAAAGGTTGGTTACGTCAGAGGAAATGGTTCCTCCGGTCTGATAAATAATTATACATTTGAGGACAAAGGCTTAAATTCAGGTAAATATTTATACAGACTTAAACAAATAGATTTTAACGGAAACTTCGAATATTTTAATCTTCAAAATGATGTTGTAATCGGTGTACCTGAAAATTTCAGTTTAAAACAAAATTATCCGAATCCTTTTAATCCTGTTACAAAAATAGATTTTGACATTCCACTTGAATCCAGAGTAAGCCTCAAAGTTTACAATACGGAAGGTAAAGAGATTCAAAGCCTTGTTAACGGATCACTAAATTCGGGTTATTATTCGATCGAGTTTGATGCATCGTCTCTGCCAAGCGGCGTTTACTATTACAGACTCGAATCCGGAAATTTTGTATCCACTAAAAAATTAATGTTGCTGAAATAATCAGTAATCCTGTATCATCCTTTAAATAAAAAAGGCGTCCTGAAAATTTCAGGACGCCTTTTTTTGATCGATCCAAAAGTCTTTAATTGTCTCCCCAGTTAACTTTTATAGAATTTTTTTCGGCATATGCTTTTCCTGTACTTATCACTTTCATATACAGATCTGTATATCCCTTATTATAATTGTCAAAGATAGACGTTTCCAGTTTCTTTATCTGATCTTCAGGCGCATTATTATCATAAAGTCCTGCAAGCTGTGAATATTCAGTTTTGTAAACCGGTAAAACAAACTCATATAGTTTTAAAGAAGCATCGATCATATCTTTGGTTTCATCTGTCACTTTAAGTGATTTTACTTTATCATAGTTATCCTCTATCACAGATAATTTTGAATTCAACACTTCTGTTCGTTTCATTGGAACCGGTTCCCCTCCATTTTCGGGCATCTTTACCGAAGGCGACTGCAACTCCCTGGAAAATCCCGTACCGGAAAATCCGTGAATCAAATTGGTATTTAAAACAGCAATATTGAAATATTCTTCCGGTTTTATTTTGCCGCAGGAGCTAAGAAAGAATATGATACTCAGTAAGAGTAAATGCTTAATAAAATTCTGTCTCATTTAATATTTAATTTTAATTGCAACTTTTTAAAACACCAACAGTGGCGGTAAATTCCTAATTCGTAATTCCAAATTCGTAATTACAACTTATCATCCTGATGACTGTCCACATAAATTTCAATTTCACTCATGATCTTTTTAATCACTTCCTCTTCAAACGGCGATTCAAGATTTGCATATTTTACCAGTTCGAGGAATGGTTTGCTGCCGCCTGCTTTACACAATTTTATATAATCCTTTAAAGCTGTCCGGAATTGTCCTTTGTCTCCGATGAATGCAACTGAGTGTATGGCCTTACTCCAGAACTGGAATGCGCAGATCTGAGCCAGACAATAATCTATATAATAAAACGGTGATTCATATATATGCGCCTGTCTCTGCCATCTTCCGCCTTTTTCGAGATATTCATTACCTTCATAATCATAATACGGCAGATAAATTTTTTCAAGTTCGATCCACTTCGCATTTCTTTCGGCAGGTGATGCATCCGGATTTTCATAGACCCAGTGCTGAAAGTCATCTACAAGCACACCATATGGTATAAACAAAACACTGTCAATAAGATGTGTGTATTTGAATCTGTCAGTATCCTCTTTGAAAAACAGATTCATCCACGGATGAGTAAGATATTCCATGCTCATGGAATGTATCTCAGCGGCTTCGCTTGACGGGAAATGATATTCCGGAAGATCAAAATTTTTACTCGAATATGCCTGGAAAGCGTGACCTGCTTCGTGAGTCAGAACTGTTATATCATCTTCCGTTCCGTTCATATTTGCAAAAATATACGGACTCTTGTACTTTGGAATAAAGCTGCAGAATCCGCCAGCATCTTTCCCTTTTCTGATCATCACATCCATCAGATCATTTTTTAACATAAAATCATAAAACTCTCCTGTCTCTTCTGAAAGTTCGGAATACATTTTCTTACCGTTATCAAGTATCCATTCCGGACTTCCTTTAGGCGTTGCATTGCCTTCTTTGTGCAAAACCTTCAGGTCATAATATTTAAGACTTTCAAGTTCAAGTCTGTGCTTTTGCTGCTCTCTTAATTTTACTGTAAGCGGTACTATATATTTTTTCACATATTCCCTGAACTTAGCAATATCTTTGTCATCATATCCCGATCTTTGCATTCTCTGATATCCGACTTTCACAAAATTAGCATAACCTAATTTTTCAGCAATATCTTTTCTTAGTTTTACAAGATCATCATAAATAGAATCAAACTCTTCTGCATTATCAGCAAAAAATTTCCAGTAAATTTCAGAAGATTCTTTTCTTACTTTTCTGTCAGATGACTGCATATAAGCGCCAATTTCCTGAAGATTCAATTCTTTTCCGTCATACGTCAGGCTTGCAGATGCAATTAGTTTCATATATTTACTTCTGAGATGATTTTCTTTCTGAAGGTCTTCAAGTATTTCAGGGCTGATAGTATTAATTTTGAATGTAGCTATCTCAAATAAATTCTTCCCGTATTTTTCTTCAAGTTCTTTTCTGAATTTTGATTTGGTAATGGCTATGTAAAATTCGTGAAGATATTCTTCATAAACGGGATTATTATCATCAAAATAATCCTGTTCTTCCGTGTAACTTTTGCTTGTAGTATCATTTGAATAATTGATGGAAGCTATTGCTGCCATAGATTCGAATTCAGTTCTGAGATCTATGATCTTCCTGAAAACAGAATCCTGGGCTTCAAAGCTCTGTGATTCTTTAAATTCCTTTATTAGCTTTTCTAAATAATCTCCGACCGCTTTTATATCCGGTCTTGTATACTGCATTTCTGAATATTTCAATTTTAAATTCCTCTCGGGTTGTTTATGTTGATATTATAAAAAGTTTGTAATTTAATAAAGATTTGGATGTATTTGAAGTCCAAATGTTCAATGTGCATTGTTCAGTTAAAATTTAAAGTTGAGATCACATCATCTCCTAATCTTTGATCTGTAAGTTTGAAGCCGAGTCTATTATACAATTTTATCGCAACCTCGTTATCAGGTTTATGGATAATGTCTACAGACTTAACATCATTTTCTTTAAGTTCTTTTAAAAGAATGCTTAACGCTTTTTCTCCGTATCCTTTATTCTGATGTTTTTCATCAATCATAAATCTGTTTATGTAATAAATACCGTCATCTGGATCTTTTGCATACATAATAAATCCAACCATTTCATCTCCGGCATAAAT
>JAGQWH010000223.1 GCA_020437545.1 Ignavibacteriota bacterium | reverse complement strand
CATTAAATTAAAGTAACAGGAACAAATATCACAATTATTAAAATTCAAAAAAAAAGCAGATGAAAAATTTTCACAAATTACTATTTCTTATCTTTGCAAATTTAATACTCATATCTTCAGTTCAATCCAAGACTTATTATGTGAATGCATTAACCGGAAGTAATTCCAATACTTCCTCACAAGCTCAGAATATTGCTACTCCATGGCAGACAGTTGCATATGCTGTCACTAATGCAGCAATAATCAACGGAGACAATATAGTCGTGGCAGAAGGTACTTATGCAGGATTCGAATTATTTAAAAGAGTAAATATTATCGGAGTATGGAAAGATTCTGATCCGGGTAAGAATACAATCTTTAATTCTACAATTACTTTAAGGGCAGGTACCGGAAATGCTGATAAAAGAATGGTACTGAAAAATCTCCGGGTAGCTGTTACTGCAAATGATGCAATAGATGTCAGAGAAAGTTTCATAACTCTTGAAAATGTATATGCTTCATCTTCAGCAAACGGATTTAACGGGATCAGGTTTAACGGTTCTTTACTAACAGATATAGTAATTGAATCATGTAATTTCGATAACAGTAACAAAGCCGGAATGTATTTTCCGACTACTACCGGTATCGATGGTCTGACAATGAAAAATTCTACGGTTAACAATAATCTTTACTGGGGTATAGCAGCTTTTCAGACTGCGAATAATCCAAGAAATATAAATAACGTTTTAATCTCACATTGTTCATTTATTGATAATAATCCTGCAAACCAGATCCAGGGGCATTCAATTTATTTTGAAAAACTCTCAAATGCAGTTTTAGAGAATATTACTGTGAAAACTCCTCCGAATATGAACTGGATCGGAATTGATATAAACTTATTAGCAAGAACTGATTATGTTGATATTTCTATTTTAAATACAAGAATTATCAGAGATTCCCCGGGAAGCGGTATCTGGGTTCAGGCAAGGAATGATCTCAATTTTCCTGCAGCAGAACTCGATACAGTACTTATTCGCGGTGGTTCTTTTACTAATTGTGATACAAACATAGCTTTTAACAGACAAGTCAGAACAATGACTGTTGAGAAATGTGACCTGAGTACTTATTCAGTTTACGGACTTGTAAATTATACTGATCAGGATGGAACAATTCAGGCTGCAAACAATAAATGGCAGAATGGCGGAGTTCCTGATACTACTGTAATCTCAGGCGGACTTTTAACATCAGGCAATCCTGTGATCTCATTTATGCCTTCAACCAGTGGAATCTTCATTGGAATGGGTATTCAGGGACCGGGTATACCTGCAGGAGCTACGGTTGTGGGCAGAACGCCAAATACCATAGTTATGAGTAGTCCTGCTACAGCTGACGGTTTTATTCCTCAGATAGGTTTTGCTTTCAATTTTGCTACTTCTACTGATATCGTAAGGACTTCTTTAAATTTTGTGAGAACAGGCAATCCTTTGCCAAATTCAATCTTTAATCAGGCAAATCTGAGTTTTCCGACTTTAGCAGCAGCTATAGCTGGAACAACAAACGGAGGTACGATCTGGAATATTCCTTCAGGAACAATTCCCGGAAATACTGTAGTTAATAAAAATTTAAAATTAATTTCACCCGGCTCAGGATTTTTACACAGCGGAAGTCTTACTACCTTTGATCAGCTGACAGTAACTGGAGCTTTAGAAATGGGAAGTGATTTTGCTGTTGCAAATGATTTAGCTCAGGGATCAGGACTGACCACTATTGGTAATAATAATACTTTAATTGTTAACGGAAACATTACTGAATTAGGCTCAGTTATCGGCGGTCCAAATTCAGATATAGCTATCGGCGGAGCAGGCGCTTCAACCAGCATTCCTGATATCACTGGTGGTGTAAGAAATTTCTATTTGAACAGAGCTGCAGGAATTCAGATTGTATCTGACCGTTTATCAATAAACAGATTATTATTTCTTGGTTCCGGTTTGATGAATCTCGGAATGGGAAATGTAGTAATGGGAACTCATTCATCTGTTTACAGTCCTAATCCATCTTCAAGTTATGTAAGTACTGATGGTTCAGGTGTATTGGAAAAATTATTCGCTATCTCAAGTCCTACAGCATTTAATTACAATGTAGGTCTGGGAAATTATTCACCTGTACTCGCTTATTTCGGAAGCTGGACAACAACTGCAACATCTTCATTAAAAGTAAGAACTGTAAATACAAAGCATCCTCAGAATCAGTGTGTAACAGATTATCTTAACAGATACTGGGTAATGGATGCAACAGACATTGCTCCTTACAGCGCAAACGTAAAATTCAGCTATCCTGCATCTGATGCAGTTGGTAATGAACCGGATATTTACGGAGCTCAGTGGGACGGATTCGGATGGACAACTTATACAGCCGTAAATGCCGCAACACATACATTTACAACTAACGGATTAACAAGTTTCGGAGATTTCACCGGTGGCGGAGAAGATTGCATTGGCAATTTCATGACCTTGCTAAATACTAAATTATTATTGCAAGGCGCATATGATGGTAACGGAACAATGAGAACTGATCTTAATGACGAAGGAATTATTCCTACATCTCAGCCTTATGCAAATTCACAATATGACTATAACGGAACTGAGTCTGTTGTTACAATACCTCAGGGTGTAGTAGACTGGATCTATATAGAATTAAGAGCTACAGCTGACGGTGCTCCGATCCCAAGCGGAAGAAGAGCAGCTTTTGTAAAGAGTAATGGCGCTGTAGTAGACCTTGACGGTGTAAGTGAAGTCAAATTACCGATTATTTCCGGTAACTACTTTATTGTCATTGGTCACAGAAATCATATTCCTGTAATGTCAACATTACCTCAGACATTGAATACAAACAGTACATTATATGATTTCACAACCGGATTAAATCAGTATTATCTTGGCGAAGCAGCTAATCTTGGAAACGGTTATTTTGGATTGTTTGCCGGAGATGCAAATGAAAGCTTTATAGTATCATCTGCAGATTATAATGTTGTAACAAGTAATCTTCTGATGACTAATTATAATCAGGGTGATATAAATATGTCTGCAGTAGTTTCAGCAGCAGATTATAATCTGATCACGGCTAATTTACTAAAAGTATCAAACGTACCAAATTTTCCGCCTAAATAGTTTATAAAATTTAATTAATATATATAAAAATGAAATATTTATACAAATTATTATTGATAGTATTTACATTAGCTATCGTAAGATCAGGATACTCTCAGAGTGATTCTGTAACAAATACCATTGCAAACTTTAATATAATCAATGGTACAAAGTTTAGTTTTGATATATATACTCTCAGAACTACTGCTGCTCCATTTATTATGGGTAATTCAAGTTACATTGTTAAATACAATCCCGGTTCGTTGACGAATCCGATATTGTCAAATGTAAACCCAAAATATACTATTGGCGGTATCTCCAATTCTTATGATCAAATGCAGGCAATGAATTTATTTGCATCAAATAAATCCAGTGCTGTACAGCTGATGTATATCGGCGGAACCGGCGAAAATATTTCATCAGATCCCGGAGTAAGCGGATATGGAGAGAGAATCGCAACAGTAACGCTTGATATATTACAGGCTGTTCAGGTTACTGTACAATGGGATCAGTTAAATTCTGCAGTTGTAAGTAATTCCAATGGAACTGCTCATAATTCTTTCAATGGAATTTTTACGGGCGTATTACCTGTAGAGCTTGCAAGTTTTACATCTCTAATTAATCTTAATAATGTAAACCTTAACTGGTCTACTTCCAATGAAGTTAACAACAGTGGTTTTGATATTGAAAGAAAATTAGCTACTGAAAATTCCAACTGGAATAAAGTTGCTTTTGTTAATGGAAAAGGTAATTCAGAAGAATTAGTTAATTACACTTATACTGATAAGAATCTTGAGATCGGAAAATACAATTACAGATTGAAGCAAATTGACTTTAATGGTAATTTCAAATATTATGATCTTGAAAATGAAGTTATAGTTGGTATTCCTACTAAGTTTGAATTGAGTCAGAATTATCCTAATCCATTTAATCCAACTACAAAAATTAATTTCACATTACCTGCTGATACAAAAGTAAGTCTGAGCATTTATGATGTAAGCGGAAGACTGGTATCAACTCTGATAAACAATGAATTCAAGCAGGCAAATTATTATTCTGTTTCATTTAACGGTGCGAATTTATCAAGCGGAACTTATTTCTACAGTATCCGCACAGATAACAATAATGAAACCAAAAAAATGATTTTAATAAAGTAACATACCATTGTTAGTTCCAGATTTACTAATCCGCAAAGAAAAAATTATAAATTCTTTGCGGATTTTTTATTAATCAAAAATATAAACTTTAATTTATAATCAAATGGATTACAGAACAGAAAAAGACACAATGGGGGAAGTGAAAGTTCCTTCCGATAAATACTGGGGAGCTCAGACTCAAAGATCACTTGAGAATTTTAAGATTGGTACAAATAAAATGCCCATCGAGGTTATACATGCATTTGCAATTTTAAAAAAAGCAGCAGCCGAAGCAAACAAAGCATGTAATGTGATCACAGAAGATAAAGTAAAACTTATTTCGAAAGTTGCAGATGAAATTCTTACCGGATCTCTTGATGACCAGTTTCCTCTGGTAGTATGGCAAACTGGTTCCGGCACACAATCAAACATGAATGTAAATGAAGTCATAGCTAACAGAGCTCACGTTCTAAACGGCGGAGAGCTTACTGACGGGAAAAAATTCATTCATCCGAATGATGATGTAAATAAATCGCAGTCGTCAAATGATACCTTTCCAACTGCTATGAATATTGCCGCTTATAAAATAATTTCTGAGAATACATTACCTAAAACCGAAAGACTCATAAAAACTCTTGAAAAAAAATCTAATGATTTTATGAATGTGATAAAAATCGGCAGAACACATTTTATGGATGCAACTCCTCTTACTCTTGGTCAGGAGTTTTCCGGATATGTATCACAATTAAAGCATGGTGTAAAAGCAATAAAGAATACACTCGAACATTTATCAGAACTTGCACTCGGAGGTTCTGCAGTAGGTACAGGAATCAATGTACCTGAAAATTATGATGTGCTTGTTGCGAAAAATATATCCGATCTGACCGGATATCCTTTTAAAACAGCTCCAAACAAGTTTGATGCGCTTGCTTCCAATGATGGAATAGTTGAGACATCAGGTGCTTTAAAAACACTTGCTGTCAGTTTAATGAAGATCGCAAATGATATCAGAATGTTATCATCCGGTCCAAGAAGCGGAATAGGTGAGATACTGATCCCTGAAAATGAGCCGGGTTCGTCTATCATGCCCGG
>JAGQWH010000222.1 GCA_020437545.1 Ignavibacteriota bacterium | reverse complement strand
CAATTAACTGGGTCCTGACAATTGCCATAAGTAGTAATGATATTTTTGCGGGAGGAGCTTTTAACTCAATCGGTGGTCAGACAAGAAACTATTTAGCCAAATTAAATAATACAACGGGAGCAGCAGACCCAACATGGAATCCTGATGCAGGTAATTGGGTCAATACAATTGCCATAAACGGTAATGATATTTTTACAGGGGGATTCTTTAACTCAATCGGTGGTCAGACAAGAAACTATTTAGCCAAATTAAATAATACAACCGGAACGGCAGACCTGTCCTGGAATCCGAATGCAAATAATACGATCTATACAATTGCCGTAAGCGGCAGTGACATTTATGCGGGGGGAGAGTTTGCCTCAATAGGCGGGCAAACAAGAAACCATATAGCCAGATTAAATAATACAACCGGAGCGGCAAACCCAACATGGAATCCTAATGCAAGTTCTACTGTCTTTACAATTGCCATAAATGGTAGTGATATTTATGCGGGGGGAGCGTTCAGCTCAATCGGCAGACAGACAAGAAACTATATAGCCAAAATAAATAATACAACCGGAGTAGCAGACGCAACATGGAATCCAAATGCAAGTGGTTGGGTCAACACAATTGCCATAAACGGTAGTGATATTTATGCGGGGGGAGAGTTTAGTTTAATCGGCGGGCTGACAAGATACTCTATAGCTAAATTAAATAATACAACCGGAGCAGCAGACCCAGCATGGAATCCAAATGCAAGTGGTTCTGTCAATACAATTGCCATAAGCGGTAGTAGTATTTATACGGGGGGAAATTTTGGCTCAATCGGTGGGCTGACAAGACTCTATATAGCAAAATTAAATAATACAACCGGAGCGGCAGACCCAAACTGGAATCCGAATGCAAATCATATAGTCTATACAATTGGCATTAACGGTAGTGATATTTTTGCAGGGGGAATTTTTACTTCAATCGGTGGACAAACAAGAAACCGAATAGCAAAATTAAATAATACAACCGGAGCGGCAGACCCGACATGGAATCCAAATGCAAATATTCATGTCCTGACAATCGCCATAAGCGGAAATGATATTTATGCGGGGGGACACTTTACCACAATAGGTGGACTGACAAGAAACTATATAGCAAAATTAAATAATACAACCGGAGCGGCAGACCCAACCTGGAATCCGGATGCAAGTAGTTCTGTCCGCACAATTGCCTTAAGCGGTAGTAACATTTATGCCGGGGGATGGTTTACCGCAATCGGTGGGCAGACAAGACTCTTTATTGCCAAACTAAATAATACAACCGGAGCAGCAGACCTGAACTGGAATCCAAGTGCAAATGATTATGTCGGGACAATTGCCATTAGCGGTAGTAATATTTATGCCGGAGGAGCGTTTGCAACAATGAATGGTAATTCACAACCTTATTTAGCATCATTCACTAATACTGTTTTATTCACTGCCAATCTTACAGTTTTCATTGAAGGGTTTTATAATTCGGGAACTGATGCTATGGTCGGAGACACAGTAAAAATTTATCTTAGAAACAACTCTTCGCCGTATACTATTATAGATTCTGCAAAATCATTTGTAAGTGCAGCAGGTCTGGGTTTATTTACATTCTCTAATGCTGTAAACGGTACTCCTTATTATATAGAATTGGTTCACAGGAATTCTATCGGGACATGGAGTAAGACCGCACAGGTTTTTTCAGGTGGGACATTGACTTATAACTTCACTACTGCAGCTACTCAGGCATTCGGAAACAATATGCCACAGATAGATGCATCACCGGTGAGATTCGGAGTTTACAGCGGTGATGAAAATCAGGACGGCTTTGTGAATCTGACTGATGTAGTAAATGTTTATAATAATTCTGCAGCATTTGTTAACGGATATGTTTCTTCTGATATGAACGGTGATAATCTTACTGACTTAACGGACGTTGTGATCACTTCAAACAATGCGGGAGCGTTTGTGAGCAAGATCACGCCTTAGAACAGTTACAAGTTACGAGTTACAAGTTACGAGTTACAAGTTACGAGTTACAAGTTACGAGTTACAAGTTACGAGTTACAAGTTACGAGTTACGAGTTACGAGTTACGAGTTACAAGTTACGAGTTACAAGTTACGAGTTACGATTCGCCTCAGCGGATTGCCGTTGGCTAAAAGTTCGCCGTTGGCTTTAGCCAACGGTCTATGAATAACTATTTAACCAGTTCTCTAAATTTTTCCAGAAGCCATTGTTTATTTATCACAACGTCATTAACAATTAATTTTTCAGTCATTCCGATCTCAGTTTTGTTGTAATTTTCTCTTAATTTAAAAAGTGAATTTGTGTAATTCAGAAATTTCATATTACTGGTTTTATAATTTTCTGAGACTGATTTATTCTTGGCAAGGAAATGTTTTTGAGAATCCATTATATAAAGGAACATTTCGTAATCATTCTTTTCATAACTTATTCTGACCTGAAGATTCTTCAGGATGAATTTCAACTGAAAAGTATCAATGGTGATCCTGTTAGAATAATCAAGAACAAGGTCATATTCATTCTTTGAATAATGAAGATAGGCAAGCGTGTAGTTCTTAAAGTTATCCTGAAGATCAGGTTCTACTTTTTTGAGATAATTATTCATTAATTTCGATATCAATTCCGGTTTTTTTAAATTACCGGATATTTTTACCGCCATTAAATAAAGAGTAGGAAGGACTTTTCCGTCTTCGTGTGCAAAAATGTTTTTTTCGACAAGATGATTGAATATTTCATACAGTTCCTGATCTTTATCGATCCTTGAAACATCTTTACAATTATCAAGAGCGCTGCCAAGACAGGCATAAAGCCCTCTCATTGCTCCTTCAGAAATATATTTATCATTCTTAAAAAGTGAATCTTTGAATTCAAAATAATATTTGATGTCATTTGGATTGATATAGGATTTCATCAGCTTAAAAAATATGACTGCCGTTTTGTAATCCTTTTTATCTCCTTTGCTTAAATCCTCAATATAGCTGTCCAATTCCTTATTTGAAAAAACTGTTTTTGCAAAAAGTTCTGTAAAATCATTTTCCGGCTTTTCATTATATTCGTTTTTTTCAATATATAAGCTGTTGTAAATATTACTGAACTTAGCCATAAAATTAATGATCATCAGTTCGGCGTTTTCATTTGCCAGTAATTTTGTCCGGTCTTTAGGATTGAAGGCTTCCATTTCAAACCGGTTGAATTTTATATCAAAATAATCCTCATAATAATTATGATAAAATTTTGAAGACTTGAAATAAGTCTTTTCAAATGAATTATATTTGCTCAGAAAAATATTTTTAAGATTTTTCCCGGTTAGTTTTCTCAAAAGATGTTTCATTCTCTCGATCTCATCGGAGTTAAAATTCTCAACTTCAAGGAATCTCTCCGTCAGTTTAGTAATGTCATAAATTATATTTTTAAACAGTCCGTAATTATATTCCTTTCCCGGAAACAGTTTTTTCCATACCTCTTCTTTATCCAGCAATTTATCATCAAAGTCAGGCGCATATTTTTTTACTATGGAAAAAAGCTTAACTGTATTAGTTCTTGTATTAAAATAAGGTGATGAAAGAAATGCTTCGAAACGCTTCAGTTCTTCCTTATCAAGTTTTCTGATTATTTCGAGAAATGAGGATTTCTGCATTTATGATTATTGTGTAAGTGGGATTTGATAAATGTAAAAAATAATGCGAAAATAAGAAGAAATTAAGATTATTGATACTTACTTAAAAATTTTTCGTGGTGTAATTCCCGAAAAACTTTCTTTGCCTGAAAATAATTTTGAAAGTAATTTTGTACAGTTCTTTAAAATAACCCGGTCAGTTGATTGCAAGCTTCTGACCACTAAAGGCATCACCGGTATGCCGGTTATTTTAAAGTTTTTATTAATTAAATAATCACAGAAAATGAAAATTACAAAACTTATTACTTTTACTATCTTATTGTTTCTTTGCATTCAGAATCTTTACTCACAAAACTTATTCAAAGATGATTTTAATTATCCTGTACTTGACAGTCTGGAAGGTAACGGCGGATGGGTCAGAGCCGGAGTTAATACTTCCTCTAATGTTCAGGTAAAATCACCCGGACTAACTTATCCCGGCTATGCAGGATCAGGAATTGGGAATACTGCTTATCTTTCAAATATAGGAGAAGGAGATAATGTATTTCATAATTTTTCACCACAGGCATCCGGTAAAATATATATGTCTTTTATGGTCAGGGTTGACAGTATGACTTCCACTGCTACAACCGGATATAATATTTGTTTTAATCAGGCTACCGGTGCGACTTTTTTTAATACAGCTTTATATACCAAAAGACTTTCAGCTACTACTTTTAATTTCGGAATCAGAAAATCTTTAGCAGTCAGTTACAGCAATACGGTTTACAATACAAATACAACCTACCTTGTAGTTGTCAAATATTCATTTGTAAACGGTAATGATAATGACAGCGCAAAAATGTATGTATTTACATCTGGAGTACCGGCTACAGAGCCATCAGTTCCCACAGCATTTAAAGTTGACACACTGGATGTCGTAAACATAGGTCAGGTAGTTCTAACAAACAGCTATGCTCAAAACGGTTCCTTAAAATCATCTTCCGTAAAAATAGACGGAATAAGAGTCGGGCTTTCCTGGGCAGGGAGTATACTTTCGGGAATAGATCAGATTTCAAACTTAATTCCTGAAGAATATTCACTTTCTCAGAATTATCCAAACCCATTTAATCCATCTACGAAGATCGGATTTAAAATTCCTGAAGAAGGAAATGTAAGACTGCAGATATTTGATGTTACAGGCAGACTGGTTTCTTTGCTAGCAGACGACAGATTTTCGCCCGGGGAATATTCGGTTAATTTCAGCGGGGAGAATTTATCCAGCGGGACATATTTTTACAAAATGGATTTTAATTCAAAAAATCATACCGGCAGTAAGCTGATGAAAATGACTCTTGTAAAATAGTTTTATTCAGATTTTATAATCTGAGGATCTCATTTTCATAAAAATTTTCGAAATCATTGCAATATATTAAATAATTAATAATACTATGAAAAATCAACTCTGTCCAAAACGTTTAAAAAAAAATAAGACTAAAACCCTGTAATTAAAAAATTACAGGGTGTATTTTTGTTTATTGCGAAACCAAAATACAATTAGTCTTATGAAAACAAATTTAACATTATTAAGCCAAATAATTAATAGCTTAAATCGTGACAGTTTTAATAGAATTGTAAAGAAACATAAATCCGATAAACATTCTAAAGGAATAAACAGCTGGACACATTTTGTAGCAATGTTATTTTGTCAAATGGCAAAAGCAAACTCGATCAGAGAAATAGTTTACGGATTAAG
>JAGQWH010000221.1 GCA_020437545.1 Ignavibacteriota bacterium | reverse complement strand
CCAATCAACCAATCACCGATCAACCTTACTCAATATCCGAAGCATTTATTGAATAAATGATATCAGAATATTCATCCGTTACATCGGTGTTTACATGAAACTGACCTTTTATCTTCACTGCACCTGTCTTGAAATCGGTTTTTTTATCCATCAGTTTCACATAAATGATCTCATTAATAAAAACAGGAGGAGCGCAATAGCAGTTTAAAGGCGGTGCAGAGCAAAGCAGAAACTCATCCATGTTCTCAAGTGCGTTCAGAGGAGTCATAAATCCGAGTATCACAACATTGTTATCATTTAATTCTTTCAGATCTTCCGGAAGTGGTTTTCCGGGTATGTATGTCCGGAGCATTCTGAATGTAAGTTTTGTAAACGGCTGATTCGGATCAAACGGCTTTGATCCAAAGAAGGGAAGAGGAACATTCTGATCCCCGTCAAGTGACCCGCGTTTTACAGTCGAATCTTCTTTGTTGTAGTTTGACGGATTAAAGTTGATCTCTTTAACATCGATCTTTTCTCCGTTTGTTTTGTATATGTATTTCCCCTCTTCAGGTTTATAGCTGGCAAACAACAATGTGCAAACACTCATTACAAATACAACAAAACCAATATATTGAATCTTTTTTTTCATAATTATAACTGTCTTTACAAAATTTGTGAATATGAAGACTTAAAACAACATTAAAATAATACCTAAAAACGCTTCTTACCGTCAACCGCTTCTGCCTCAAAGACTCAAAGTCTCTAAGTTTTAAAAGAGTTTATAATGATTAGACCCGCCGAAAGTAGTGAGGTATCTTAATCTAAAATTTTTTATGTTTTACCGCAAACAGTGTGAAATTAAATCTAAAAAATAAAATTGATCTTTCTTTTACTTAGAGTCTTTGAGACTTTGAGGCATAATCTTTCGGATTCTCAGAACTGAAATCTTAACAATCTAACTCACCGGCGATAGATTCTTTGCAACATCCGTCCTGTATGCTTTTATTGCCGGGATCAGACTCACTATTAATCCAAGTAAAACAGTTCCAGCAAGTATGTATAATTCATCTGAATTATAAGCTGTACCGCTGATCTCTATTCCCGCTGTTTCAGAGATCTTATTTCTGAATAAGTAAATTAAAAAGTGAGCAGTAAAAATTCCCGCCAATGCTCCCGTCAGACTTATTACAAACCCTTCCGAAAAAATTATTCCAAATATGAATGACTTCTTTGCTCCGAGAGAACGCATTATGGCAATGTCTCTCTTTCTTTCATTTATCGAATTATAAATGGATACAAGTATTGAAATAGCTCCCGTAAGAATTACGAGATAAGATATCACCATTAAAATAGAGTTAATATTCCCTATTATGTCAAACAATTGCTTGATCTCAAACATTGGAAGTATTGCCTGTGCGTTGATGCCTTCGTATTTGTTATCATTGATCTGTCTTCTCAGCAGATCAAAATAAACAGGATTTCTTAATTTCAAAAGTACTGCGGTTATTGTTTTTTCATAAGTATCTGAAATTTCATCTTCGTGAACATGAACAGATGTATCTATCTCAGCAGCTTTTTTCTCTGCATCATGACTGTGTATTTTCCATATCGCAGTCATTGGAACAAATATCACTCTGTCAATCGGTGTATATGTCTGCTCAAGAATTCCGGATACTTTAAACTTAAACTCTTCGTGAGAATCAGAACCTTCGTAAGCTTCTATTCCGTGCGAACCTGTAAACAGATCACCGACTTTAAGTCCTGTCTTTTTAGCAGTCTCGGAACCTATTACTGCCTCAAGATCATTTGAAAAAAACTCACCTTCCTGTAATTTATATTTTAAACCTTTCTTATATTCAAAATCCGAAAAGATCTCCGGAACAGTTCCAATGAATCTGAAATTTTTATAATTGTCTCCAAGTACATAAGGAATTGCAGTCTTTACACGTTTGTCATTTTTTAAAAGTTCATAAGTACTCAAAGGCATATTCTGAATCGGAAATCCTATCTGATAAACCGTGCTGAGTGTAAGCTGAAGCGGACTGCCTTTAGGTCCGACAATTATTTCATAGCCCGTCGCTGTCTGATTGAACGCATCTTCGGTTTCCTGTTTTATCAGCATGATGGAGATCACAAGCGCAACTCCGGCAAGTATTGAAAAGATCGTCAGCAGAGTCGATAACTTTCTGTGTTTTAAATTCCGGTAAACAATCTTTAAAATATTCATCGCAAGTTATTTAACAGGTGAATTAATTTCCGAAAATTCAATCACACTTTCAAATTGCTCCAGGATCAGCGGATCATGAGTTACGGTTAATAGCGAAATGTTCTTTTCTGAGCAAATATCTTTTATTAAACGGATGACTGTTTTCGAATTAGCTCTGTCAAGATTTGCCGTTGGCTCGTCAGCAAGAATAAGTCCGGGTGAATTTACGATGGCTCTGGCAACAGATACTCTCTGTTGTTCTCCTACGGAAAGCTCTGAAGGTTTATTGTTGATCTTACCGGATAAACCAACTGTATCAAGAGCTTTAATGGATATGTTTTTATCCGGACTGCCTGAGAACATCATACCTATCATGACATTCTCAAGAGCGGTATATCCCTGAAGTAAATTAAAGGTCTGAAAAATATATCCAATGTTTTTGGCACGGAACCGGTCGGTCTTTGACTCGGATAATTTTGTTATATCGGTATCCTTAATAATTATATTTCCGGAGTCAGCATTTATTATTCCTGATATCAGATTCAGAAATGTTGTTTTCCCTGATCCGCTTTCACCATTTAAAGCTATCTGCTGACCGGCGTTTATCTCAAAATTATCAATGTTTATAATATTGGATTTTTCCTTTTGGGAATTAACAAATGATTTTGTCAGATCTTTTATCAGGAGCATTGTATATTTTTTTAAAATAAAAAACTCACTACACACAGGTGCAATGAGTTTTAAATTTTATAATTATTTAAATATTTTTAATCTGCTGCTACTAATGGTTTTTCCCCGGCAACTATACCTTTGCTGCCAATAATTTCATAATCATATCCGTTTAATTCGGGTATCGTTGAACAAAGTTCAATGAATACTTCTTCGGAATTTTCAAACTTAAACTCATGCCCCATTGCTTTAGCAATAAGTTTAAGGATCTTCCATCCCGGTCTTGAATTGAACTTCGTACCGTGTGTCCATCTGTCATTCTGTGCGCCGAACTTATCAAGTCTTGACATAGCAAATTCTCCGATTATTCTTTCTTCCTCAAGAGTAGCTACTGCAGGTCGAAGTCTCTGAATCCTGTTCTCAAAGTTTACAAAAGTTCCGTTTATCTCTGCATAAGTTGATGTCGGCAAAACTATGCTTGCGTTTTCAGAATATTTATTGTGAATGGATATCTGATGTACATTGGTTTCAATATTCTTTATAAACTCTTCCGCACCCGGCATTCTCAGCAGATCGTCATTCAATATATAGATCATTTTGATCTTACCTGAAGCAAGCTTGTCAGTAATCTCCTGTGAATATGGTTTTATGCCTAAAAGCTTAAGTCCGTTTGCATTCGGAGTTTTATCAGATCTTCTTAATAGTTCATCACTGAAATTTTCATCTATATTAGGTATGTAAAAAATATTATCACTGTTGAAAATTTCCTTTGCAAATTTCTTAAGGGTGTAATTGTCTTCAAGAGTTGAAAAAGCTGAAGCAACAAACATGACCTCACTGCCTTCATAATTTTTCAGATGTGAAACTGTTTTGGATATAGCTTCATCCCAGTTTACATCGATCAGTTCTTCATTTTCACTGGATGCTTCATTCAGTTTTATCTGAGGTGATTTGATCCTCAGTTCTTCATCATTTACAAATGCCGTTGTATTTAATCTTCCCCAGTCGCATAGCCAGTAATCATTCACGGCTAGATTTTCGCGTGGTTCAATCCTTAAAATTTTATTGTTCCTGACTCCCATAATTGAATTGCATCCTTTTGAGCATCCGGGGCATATAGTATCTGTAAATGACATTTCCCATACTCTTGATTTGAATCTGAATTCTTTGGAAGTCAAGGCTCCGACAGGACAGATCTCAATTACATTCATTGAATACGGATTGTCGAGTTCTTCTCCCGGGAAAGTTTCTATGGTTACATGATCACCTCTCTGAACGAATGTTAACTGCGGTGACTTTGCGATCTCATCACAGAATCTTATGCATCTCGAACAACTGATACATCTTTCCTGATCAAACATAACATTGGGTCCGAGTGAAACGCGTTTGTCTTTTTCATTTTTGAGTTCGTCGAATCTTGACAAACCTACACTATATTGATAAGCATAATCCTGAAGTTTGCATTCGCCTGCTTCATCACATATCGGACAATCAAGCGGATGATTTATAAGCAGAAACTCCATTACGGCATTCTGAGCATGTATGGTTTTTTCGGATTTTGTATGAACGACCATTCCTTCAGTTGCGGGAGTTGCACAGGCAATCGCAAGTTTTGGCATTTTTTCGATTTCAACAAGACAGATCCTGCAGTTTCCTGCTACACTCATTGCGGGATGATAACAAAAATGAGGAATTTCAATACCGGCGTTTAAAGCTGCTTGAATAATTGTCTGTCCGGGATTGAAATCAACCTCACGGTTGTCGATAGTAATTTTAGGCATATTTTTTGTGAAAAATTTTTACAAAGTTACTATGATTTTTTTCCTTTATCAATTCAAACTATGATGCTGTTGAAACTATGATTATGAATGATCAAAATGAGAACTATGATTTTATTCATATTAAATCTACACATAACTTATATAATTACACAATACACAATTCACAATACACAATACACAATACTTAATTCCAAAAAATGAACACACGAAAAATTTTACTCATCTCCGGTGACAAAGATCTTATAAGCATTGTTAATACCTCTTCTCTCACACTTACAAAATTAAATTGTCAGATAAGTCTTGAAAGTGTTTCAGATCTTGAAGAATCACTTGAAAGATCAAAAGCTGTTAATCTGGATCTGATCATAGCCGATAATGATCTTAAGAATATTGATCTGAAAGAACTCCTCAGGGTTATCAGAAAGTCGGAAGATTCAAAAAGTAAAAAGATCATATGTCTTTATCAGGAAAATTCAGATCCCGATTTCAATAAAAAAGAAATATTTGAATCAGGCTGTGACAGCGTGATGACAAAAGAAGAATTTAAAAGAGTGGTTAATAATGTGCTGGTGTTTTGAAATGGTATTGAGTATTGGGTATTGAGTATTGGGTATTGAGTATTGGGTATTGGGTATTGAGTATTGGGTATGTATTAGGTATTAAGTAAATTATTTTTCCAATTAACCAATTAACCAATTAACCAATTAACCAATTAACCAATTAACCAATTAACCAATTAACCAATTAACCAAT
>JAGQWH010000220.1 GCA_020437545.1 Ignavibacteriota bacterium | reverse complement strand
AATATCTAACTACAGTAGAATTGACATCAAAGACAGGATATACATCTTCAAGAAAAATATATCAAAGTGAGAGTTGCAATGGATGTGAGTTAAGATCTCTTTGTCATAAATCACAGAGTGATCGAAGAATACAAGTAAGTCATAAACTTAATGGATATAGGACCAAAGCAAAAGAGCTACTGGAAACAGATGCGGGGAAGATATATCGTAAGCGGAGAGGAGAAGAAGTCGAAGCAGTTTTCGGAAATATAAAACGCAACAGGGGCTTTAGGAGATTTAGTCTAAGAGGAATAAAGAAAGTAAACACAGAAATGGGATTAATAAGTGTAGCACATAACTTAATAAAATGGGGAATAAGTAAACTAGATAAAGAATCAATATTGAAATTAGCGGTTGTGCATTAAGCAACCGTTTTTATTTCAAAATATGGCATGTAAATTTCACTTATTGGACAGTCTCAGAAGGTAAATCAGAGTATGGTTAAAATCCAATTAACAATTTTATAAACCGTTTTGGAAATGAATTGAGATATAATGATTAATTAGTATTTATTCTTTCGCCGCAAACGGCGGGGAATTTAACCCTAAGTGATTTTAAAAAAATTCGTTAATTGAAATTATGAAAAATTTTATTCAAAACTGATTCAATCTGTTTAATAATTTTATTAAACATTCCGGGCAGAGTAAAACAGAACAGTTAAAAAATTTAAATAGGATATTGAATTTTTATTCTATATTTTTGCAGAGTTCATTAAAATTACAGTTTAATATACTTACCCCAAATTACCCCAATAAAAAGAACATTTAGCTGTAGCTGTTATTTCTTATTACTTTTATATCTGAGAAATTTTCCATTTCAAAGATAAATGTTTTTTCCAATAAAATATAAAACTTAAAAATATTCTAGCCGGGTTGGAATCGTCATAGACAATTTAACCTGAGTTACCCCAAAAATATTTTAGCTTTATTATAATTTTATTCATTTTTAAAATTATTATAAATGAAGGCAAATCTATTTTTGGTTTTTTTTATTACCGGGTTATTTTTATTCGCAGAAGATTCTTATTCTTCAGAGAGAAGTCAAAACAACAATTCTTCCGGTTCCCCGTCAAGTTCCAGTTCCATCCCACTTAATACAAGATTACTTCCTGCGGTTTATAATCAGGTACAGACATCGGTGGCAACCAGTCCGGTCAACAGCAGCATAATGTCTGCCGCTGCAATTACAGATCTTTATCCGGGCGGATACACTACGGGTGCATTCTTCACTACAAACGGCGGATTAAACTGGACAGGCACCAATGCAATCAAAATGCAGAATGGCAGTATAATCTCAACGGTCGGCGATCCTAATATAATAATTGATAAAAACGGAACTCATATTATAACTTTTACTGCACCGCCTTTAAGTGGTTCAGATTTCAAAGCGGGAGTCTGTTATTCAACAAACAACGGAGCTTACTGGTCATCTGCGGTTTATGTTCCCGGAGTTGGAAGAGCTGACAAGATTACCTCAGCCTCTGATAATTTTTCATCAAGTCCGTATTACGGTAATGTATATTTGATCTACAGTGATTTTATAAAAATGGGATTGTATATCTCAAAATCTTCAAACGGAGGGATGACCTGGGATACTGTAAAAAGACTAAGCCCGTCAAACCTTGACGCAAGAGTCGGTGCTTCTGTCGTAATCGGAAAAAGCGGAGAGATATTTGTGTCATGGCCTTATTATGATCCTGTTGATTTAAACAGTTATGTCGGATTTGCCAAATCAACTGACGGCGGAAATACATGGACTGCAAATGATAATGCTTTTCGTGTAAATACTCTTCGGATCGCTCATAAGGTCTATCTGAATAATGTAAGAGCAAACGGGCTTCCAATTCTTAACATGGACAGATCAGGAGGTCCAAAAGACGGTAATCTTTACATTACCTGTACAGAAAAAGCTGCGGCAGGTTCTCCGGCTTTGGATGATTATGACATACTTATTCACACTTCTACAAATCAGGGGAACAGCTGGAATCCGGCTGTAAAAGTAAATCAGGATAATAATGCATCAATGAGATATCAGTTCTATCCTGCGATTACTGTAGACAGCAAAGGCGGAATAGATATAGTTTATTACGATTCAAGAAATACTCCTACCAATGATTCGTTTCAGGTTTATCTCTCCAGATCAGTCGATGGCGGTAATACTTTTGAAGATAAACTTATCTCTGATCATAAATTTTATCTGAGACCAATAGATCCTACCTTATTCGGTGTTCCTGGTTATATCGGGACATACATTGGAATTACTTCTTCAGGTGAGACAATAACACCTGTATGGTTTGATAACTCACTTGGTAAATATCAGGCTTGGTCATCACAAATCAATGTCGGCGCTGAGATCACTTATATTCCGGAAGGAATGTATAACATGGCTTCAAATAAATTAATTTGCAGAGATTCAATTAAAATTTATTTGAGAATTTCTTCAAGCCCTTACAATAGAATTGATTCAGCTTTATCAACTCTTGATTCAATAAATTTCAAAGCAAACATTGATTTCAAAAATTCAAATCCGGGAAATTATTATATAGAAGTATCTCACAGAAATTCAATGTCCGTCTGGAGCAGTGTTCCGGTATATTATTCAGTGTGTGAAAAGATGAGTTATGATTTCACATCTGCTTGTAATCAGACGTACGGAGGACTTTCAACTTCAGTTAATAATAAATGGTGCGCTTATGCGGGAGATGTGAATTCTGATTGCGTTATAGATATGTATGATGTGAATTTGGTGTTTAATGATATCTCATTATTTACATCCGGCTATTCCAATTCTGATCTTAACGGAGATAATGTACTTGATCTTGTTGATCTGAATATTGCATTGAACAACAGCAATAAGTTCATTCAGTTTATTACTCCCTGATCAACTCCGGTTTCAATATCCGGTAAGGAAACAAATATTTTTTAATTTCATTAATACAGGTTTTTCTGCCTTTTCCGGCTATGTTAAGGTAGAAATGCTTCGATCCCCTTCCCTTGCCCCACTTGGGAAGGAGGTGACAAGCATTCAGATCCTCTTAGCATTTATATAAAAAGTAGTCTCTCTTCCGTCGGAATATGCAATAGTCATAAGTCCTGTCATATTGTCTCCTCCGATTATTGATCCTGAAAAAATATAATTCACTTCCTGACCGTCCCGCGTTCCCGGTGCGCTTCCCTGAAACACAACCACTTCAAATGCGATCATTCTTCTGTCATCAATAAATGCTGTATAATTTATTTCTTCCTTTTGATAATCATATAATGCATCGCTGAATATTTTTCCGTTGATGAATTTTATTGTATCATACATTACTATCGGTCTTCTGTCTACATCAGGCGGAGTGTTCTCTGTCAATGTGCCTATGAATACCTCCCCGTCGAGATTCTTTACTCTGTCCTGAGCAAATATTTTTACCGACACTAACATTATCAGCGTTATAAATATTATCTTCATAACTTTCCTTTCGTTTAAAATTTCATTTTTTATATCTCTCTCTTCAACGCTTCTTTCTCTATTTCCAGTTGCTTGATCCTTCTGTCAAGATTATCCAATTCTTCCGGCATTGAATCTATTTCTATTCTCAATTTCGAAGCTGATTCATCTATAAGATCTATTGCCTTATCCGGCAGGAACCTGTCCGAAATATATCTGTCAGACAATTGCGCTGCAGCTACTATTGCTCCGTCAGTGATCCTTACTCCGTGATGGACCTCATACTTCTCCTTCAATCCTCTCAAAATCGAAACTGTATCTTCCACATCCGGCTCTCCAACAAACACCGGCTGGAATCTTCTCTCCAGCGCCGGATCTTTTTCTATATATTTCCTGTATTCATCCAGAGTAGTCGCTCCGATAGTTCTTAAGTCCCCTCTTGCAAGCGCCGGCTTCAGCATGTTAGATGCATCTACCGAACCCTGTGCAGCTCCTGCTCCTACAACTGTATGCAGCTCATCTATGAATAAAATTATTTCACCGTTGGATTCTTCGACTTCCTTTAAAACTGCTTTTAATCTTTCCTCAAACTGACCTCTGAACTGTGCTCCCGCTACCAGCGAACCCATATCCAGCGCAACTATCTGCTTGCTTTTCAATCCGTCCGGTACATCACCCGAAACTATCCTGTGTGCAAGTCCCTCTGCTATAGCAGTTTTACCGACACCCGGTTCACCGATGAGAACAGGATTATTTTTTGTCCTTCTCGAAAGCACCTGTAGAACTCTTCTGATCTCGTCTTCCCTTCCGATCACGGGATCAAGCTTTCCTTTCATCGCAAGATCATTCAGATTCTTTCCGTACTTCATTAAAGACTGATAAGTGTCTTCGGGATTCTGACCTGTTACCCGATTTGAACCTCTGACTTCCTTTAGAGCTTTTAAGATGTTGCTCTTTGATACACCGTTGGATTTTAAAAGTTCCGTGATGGATGACTTTTTTATGTCCGACAATCCAAGCAGTAAATGCTCAGTCGACACATAATCATCTTTAAGTGAAGATGCTTCTTTGAATGCATTCTCAAGAACTTCATTGGTTTCTCTCGAAAGCGACTGTCCTGAAGACGAACCGCTTACTTTCGGAAGTCTCTGAAGCAGCTCGCCTATTTTGATCTGAAGAGTATCTTTATTTACACCGAGTTTCTGCAAAGTCGAGCTCACTATCCCTTCCGGATCCTGAATCAGAGCTGCAAATAAATGCTCGGGTTCGACAAGCTGATTAGAATAACTTGAAGCTATCTCCTGCGCAGCCTGAAGAGCTTCCTGAGATTTGATTGTTAGTTTGTTGAAATTTATAGCCATGATGTTTTTTTTATTGTTTCAACTATGATTTTAAATGGTTTGGAATGATTACTATGAGATTATACTAATTTAATTAAATTAATACTTTATTTAAAAAGACAAATTTTTCCTATGAATTGTAATTTGCATTTCTGTGTCGCGAGACGTCAGATGTCAGAGTTCCTCCTCCGCCAATGCGGATTGTCATCCCCGCCCGCCTGCACAGAGTACTTTATATTCCAAGTAAAAACTTTTTTGCAGGCGAGAGCGGGGATCCCTGAATCGCAAAGTCAAATTCTTGTCCTCTCAGAATTATTCCATCTAAGACATTTTGGCCATCGACAACCTCCCCCTAACCCCCTCCTTTGGAGGGGGAATCATCATTTATATAATGCAGTTAATTTCTTGTCCCGCTCACAATATTCTTTGTCATCCCCGCGAAAGCGGGGATCCAGGAATCGCAAAGTCAAATACTTTTCTCCTTAGAATTATTCCGTCATAGACATTTTGGCCATCGACAACCTCCCCCTAACCCCCTCCTTTGGAGGGGGAATCTTTATTTATATAATGCATTTAATTTATTGTCCCCGCTCACAATAAACTTTGTCTTCCCCGCGAAAGCTGGGATCCAGGAAT
>JAGQWH010000021.1 GCA_020437545.1 Ignavibacteriota bacterium | reverse complement strand
CCAGGCTTGCATTAAGACCGGTATTGTTTGCAGGAGTAATATCATAATATCTTTTAATACTTGTTCCGCCGTTTAATCCGTTCTGAACTGTATGACCTCTTTTTATTTCAGTACTGCCAAGACTTGATGAAGACGTGAGCAGAGCTCCGAACCCTGCAACATTCAGAGCAGAAGGAGCTCCTAAAGTTCTTGTTGTTACTAAGAATCCTGTATTTCCAAAGACAAGATTTCCCGGAGTTTCATTTAAATATGCATCGGGCATAAAAGTAATGTTGTTTCCGTTCAGATTAAGATCTCCTGATATGAAACTTAGAGTATCAGGAATTGTAAAGCTTCCTGTTAATATTGCGCCGGCAGGATTATTTATTATTAAACCGTTATAATTAATATTGGCGGAAGATATCGTCTGTAATACTGTTCCGTTATATTCTACTTTTGAATTAGTTGTAATGAAGCTTCCGTTTTGAAGTATCGGATTTGAAGCAGTGAATTTAGCTCTGCTGTTGCTGATAGTAAAAGTTGAACCGCTGTTAATTATTGCTGAGCTAAACTGATGATCAGATGTGAGAGTAACATTTCTGTTGCTGAGAATATTTACATTGGTTGTAAAAGATCCTGTACCCGAAAGAGTTAGATTTGTATCGAGATTAACTGTCAGTACAGACAATAGTCCGTTATTGACGAATACAGGACATTTGAATCTCATTGACTTGAGAAACTGGGTATTGTTGAATCCTCCGGCTGTAAGTGTTCCGTTGTTCGTAACATTCCCGTAATATTCAAGATGATAAACTATAGTTCCACCCGTCATAGTCGGTGCAAGAGTTGCTCCCGTATCTACGGTGACAGGACCATATAATCTTCCGACATAAGGTGTTGAATAATCAGTTGCATTTGTAAGCCCTGAACTTACTCTGAGCGGAGCGTTAAAATTTGAGCCGGCTCTTAGATTTAAGTTAACGGTATTCTGCGTTCTGAATAATCCGGAATTGGCAATTATTGCTCCGTTGTTAAGCTGCAATGTACCCGAAGTGAAATTTAATGTATTCCCGTTTGGATTCAGCATACCTCCGCTTATAAAGTGAAGTTCCAGGGCAGGAGAAAAAGTCATGTCAGAAAGCATTGTAGCATTTCCGTTTGCGCCTACATAGATACGATAAGGAGTAAAAGTCCCCGCTCCTGAGATATTTATATTTGTATCGAGAGATATTGTAAACACCGACACTGTTCCGTTATTTACAAATTCACCTCCTTTGAAAATGATATACTTGTTTAAATTAGTGTTATTGCCCCCGCCGGCAGTCAGAGTCCCGTTATTAATTACATTACCGTAAATCTCGAGACCATAAACTATGACATTCCCAGTCAAGGTTGGCGCAAGCGTTGCTCCGGCATCTACAGTTACCGGACCGTATAACCGTCCGACATAAGGTGAAGAAAAATCCGTTGCATTTGTAAGGCCTGTGTTTACATTCAGCGGAGCGTTAAAATTCGAACCGGCTCTTAAATTTAAGTTGACAGTATTTTGAGTTCTGATTAATCCCGAATTGGTTATTGTTGATCCGCTGTTTAGCGTTAAAGTCGCCGAAGTAAAATTTAATGTATATCCGTTTGGATTCAATGTCCCTCCGCTGATAAAATGAAAATCATTTCCCGGAGAAAATGTCATGTCAGAAAGCATTGTAACACTTCCGTTTGAATCAATATAAATTCTATAGGGAGTAAATGTCCCTGCGCCGGAGATAGTCGTATTCGTATCAAGAATAATTGTAAATACAGTCACTGCCCCGTTATTAACAAACTCTTCTCCTTTGAATCTGATATACTTGTTACGATTAGTGTTATTTCCGCCGCCTGCAGTCAACGTTCCGTTATTTATAACATTACCATATATCTCGAGAGCATATACTATGACATTCCCTGTCATGGACGGCGAAAGAATTGCACCTGAATCAACCGTTACGGGACCGTAAAGTCTTCCGATATAAGGGCTTGCACCACTGGTTGCTATGATTGTACCGGACGCTACTCTCAAACCCGCACTGAAAACTCCGTTTGGTCTCAGATCCAGAAAAAACGATCCTTCTATCCTGAATGTACCCGCACCCGATATTGAATTTCCTGATACCAAAATCGAACCTCCATTACCCGGATAAGTAAGAGTAATTCCGGATGCAATTGAAAGATCAGAACCGCCGCTAAGTATGATCTGATCTGCAGTAACATTTTCTGTAACTGTCACTGTATTGTTAATAGTGATAGTACTGCTCAGATTTGTCGGTGTACTTGTAGCAGCAAACCATAACGATCCGCCGTTGGTTGACATTTCCCACGTGGATGTTGAATTCCAGTTGCCGTTAGCAATGCTTCTGAACAACTCATTTGCGGCAAAAGCCAAATT
The DNA here is from genome assembly GCA_020437545.1 of Ignavibacteriota bacterium. Classification (GTDB taxonomy): domain Bacteria; phylum Bacteroidota; class Ignavibacteria; order Tepidaquicellales; family Tepidaquicellaceae; genus JAGPCH01. Next base: position 31,842 of record JAGQWH010000021.1, on the reverse strand, counting down.
TCCTGAAACGCAAAAAATTAATAAAAGTACTGATAAACTCTTAGTAAACACTTTCATTGCAATTTCTCCTTTTAGTATTTTTAAAAAACACCTCTCACAATAATAAGAAGGAATTAAGCCAACTTACTATCAGCTAAGCTGTATTGGCGATACGAGCAATGATATATAGGGCTGTATGTGAGAGGTATTTAAAAGTTTTTGAATTCATTACTCGTTTCGCCAATTGGTAACAAAGATATAGACGACAGCTCTCGCTGTCAAAGAAAGTTTTTTCTGGTTTTAGCAGTTAACATTAAATTGAAACTCTCGAAATTGTTTGATATTTTGCCAAAATTAAAATATTTAAAAGCATCTTTTCACCCGCTAACTTATTTAATTTTACTTATTTGGAAAATTCTAAGGTAATAAAACTTCTTAAGTCTTTAAATCAGAATGAAATAAGGCAGTTCAAGGATTTTGTAAACTCACCTGTATTTAATAAAAAAGAAATACTCATCAGAATGTTTGATGAACTTAAGAAGCTATATCCGGAATTTAGCGGAGATAAGTTGAACGAAGAAATATTTTTCGGCAAAGTTTTTCCCGGTGAAAGTTATAATTATTTTAAGCTGAAGAATGCAATGTCGGATCTGTTCATTCTGGGGAAGGAGTTTCTTAAATTCGTAAGATTCAGAAACGATAACATGATTCAGGAGAAATATCTTATTGATGAACTCCGGTTAAGGGATCTTAAAACATTTTTTAAGCAGGAACATAAAGCGGCAGTTGAAAGAATTGAAAAACTGGCTGTTAAAGATGAACACTATATATTTCACAAACTTGAGCTTGTTATGCAGGAGCTTAGTTTTCTTGTTCCGCAGACACCTAACAAACTTCTGGATTATCAGCAGAAGATGTTTGATCTGTTTTTTTACTATTCAATTATAAAGATCTTCAGGTCATATAATGTCATGCTGCATGAGGAAAAGCAAAACAACATAGTATACGAAAAGCATTTATTAAACGAGTTCATGTCATTTGTTGAAAACAGCAAAATTGATAACCCGACCATGCAGATTTATTATCATATAATTTCACTCGAGCGTGAACGTAATGATGTTAATTTTCGCAATCTGAAAGAAGCCGGGATAAAATACAAAGATGAGATCAGCGTTTATGATTCATACATGGTATTCCTTCATCTCAACGGTTATTGTACAAACGAATACAACATAAACACGAGATCAGATCTGATCAAAGAGCATTTTGAAATAATCCGCGAAAAAAACACCCGTGACTTTACTTCCCTCGGAAAGCTGCTGTATCCGGATTTCATCAATGAAGTGAAGATCTCTCTGAGAGACAATCAGACAGAGTGGGCTGAAGATTATATAATCAGGAACGCTCCGCGTCTCAGCAGTGATACTGAAAGCACTATTTATTTTTGCAATGCCATGATAAATCTGAAAAAGGGAAATCCGGATAAAGCTCTGGAACTGCTTTCAATGACTAACTTCCCGAATTTCATAATAAAGATTCAGGTGAAAATATTAGAACTTCAGATCTTTTTTGATAAAGAATATTTTGATCAGGCTGTTTCTGCCATAGATAATTTCCGTCATTATCTCAAAAGGGAAAATACTATCAAGGAAAATTTTAAAGATTCGTTCTATGAGTTTGTAAATATTTTAAACGCTATGATGAAGCTCAGGAGCGGACATTACGGAAATGATAAAGAATTTTACATTAATAAAATAAAGAATGACGTTGAGAACATGACCACTAATCAGTTCGGGATAAAACTTTGGCTGCGGGAGAAATTAAATTGAAACCAGGTATTTTAATCAATACTATTTCCCTCCGGCACTTTGAATTTCATAACTGTTATAGATTAAAAAACCCGGCATTTAAAAAAAAATACCGGGTAATTAAAAAAGTAATAACAAAAAATTTTAATTTTCTTCGTCTTTCATAAGAAACTTAGCTACGAGACCAGCCAACACAGCACCGATTACCGGTGCAACTATGAATAACCACAACTGCTCCATTGCCCAGCCTCCTACAAATAATGCCTGTGAAATACTTCTTGCAGGATTAACAGATGTATTTGTTACGGGAATACTTATAAGGTGAATTAATGTCAAAGCCAGCCCGATTGCAAGACCTGCAAAACCTGCAGGTGCTTTGCTGTATGTAGAACCTAATATTATCAATAAGAACATGAATGTCATTACAACTTCAGTTACGAAGCATGCCATTAAACTGTATTTCCCGGGTGAATGTTCGCCGAAACCATTTGCAGCAAAATCTCCGATACTGCTTCCGTTACCTGTAGCGATAACATATAAAATACCCGCACCTGCAATACCGCCAAGCACCTGAGCTACAATGTATGGAACTAATTCTTTAGTGCTGAATCTTCCGCCTATCCATAAGCCAATGGAAACGGCAGGATTAAGATGTGCTCCTGAGATGTGACCAAGAGAGTAAGCAATAGTTAAAACTGTAAGACCGAAAGCAAATGCTACTCCCAGTAATCCGATCCCAACATCCGGAAAACCGGCTGCAAGTACTGCGCTTCCGCAACCGCCAAGCACCAGCCACATCGTTCCGATGAATTCTGCTGTAAATTTTTTCATTTTTGTTTTTTTAATTAGTAAATAATGTATAGAAATTATTTAAAAGCAACTTAACAAATTACACGGAAAAATAAAAGAATTTATATAATGCATTAAATAATGATAAAGTTAAAAGTTAAAAGTTAAAAGTTGAATGTTGAAAGTTAAAAGTTAAAAGTTAAAAGTTGAAAGTTGAAAGTTGGAATCCTTCGCGGCGGAGAAAGTTTAAAAATCAAAATCGGTTTTTCTTATTTGTACATCTCCATCATTTTATCAGGGTCTTTCAAGGCATGGAATCCGAATTTCTCATACAAGCCATGTGCATCACTTGTCGCCAGAAGCCATCTTCGTACGTTTTGCAAATCTTCATAATCAAAAATTATTTTCATCATCCATTTACTCAAACCTTTGCCTCTGAATTCCTCAAGAATGAATACATCAGCAAGATATGCAAATGTAGCATAGTCAGTTATTACACGAGAATATCCTATCTGCTTATCTTTGAAATATAAACCAAAGCACAGTGAATTTTTAATGGTGAGCTTTGAGATCTTAAGAGGGCGGTTCTTTGCCCAGTAGGAATTAGTCAGGTAACCGTGAATTACTTTTATATCGAGTTTTGATTTATCTGTACTGATCAGATAATTACCCTTCCGGAAGTTTCTTTTCATTGGCAAATATAATAAAAGTAAAATTAATTTATTATTTAACTTTTAATAGTTTATTCAAATATCTATTTTTGATTCCGTGAGTTCATACATCAAAGCATTTTTCATATCCATTCACTGTGTAATAATTGCAATTCTTACTATACTCGTTTCACCGGTAGACAGGAAAGGCAGGATAACTCATTATCTTTCCAAAGTATTCGGTGGAGTAATATTATTTATCGCAGGCGTGAAAGTGGTGGTCGAAGGCAGGGAAAAATTAAATCCTGATGATAATTACATATTCATTTCGAATCATTTGAGCTATTTTGACATACCGATCTTAATGATAGCAATACCGAATAATGTGAGATTCATTTATAAGGACACCATGACAAAGATCCCGATCCTGGGATGGGGAATGTATCTCGGACAATATATTCCGATCAACCGGGAAAATGTGAGAGAGGCTATGAAGTCACTTAAGAAAGCAGCGCAGAAAGTTATTAATGGAATATCAGTAGTTATTTTCCCTGAAGGAACGAGAAGCATGGACGGGACTTTGGGGGAATTCAAAAGAGGAATTTTTGTGCTGGCAGATGAAGCAAAAGTTCCGCTGGTTCCGACAGCAGTGATCGGCTCAAATGTAATTATGCCAAGAGGAAAATTTCAGATAAAGTCAGGGAATGTAAAAGTCGTTTTTTCAGATCCTGTTGATTATAAGAAAGACAAAGGATTTCTTGAAGAGATTCGTTCAGAGATTTCGAGATCACTGATTAATTAATTGTGTTTTTACTTTTTTATCTTTATTCCCGGTTCACGAAAATGCAAAATGGATGTCACTAAGGATATCACCCGACAAAAGCATTAGAAAATGACATTTTTAAAACTTTTAACTTTTAACTTTTAACTTTTAACTTTTAACTTTTAACTTTTAACTTTTAACTTTTAACTCAAAGAGAATGGCTGTATCACTAAAAGACGTAGACAAAATAGCAACTTTAGCAAAGCTAAAATTCTCCGGTACCGAAAAAGAAAAGCTTCAGAAAGATCTGAATAAAATTCTTGAATATATTGATCATCTTAATGAACTCGATCTTGAAGGTGTCGAACCGCTGGAAAATATAAACGAGACTGAGAATGTATTAAGAAAAGATGAAGTATATACATGGCTTACAACTGAAGAAGCATTAAAGAATGCGCCATCAAAAACAGGAAAATTTTTTAAAGTGCCAAAAGTACTTGATAAATGATAATTGCCGGAATCATACCCGCAAGATATGCATCCACCCGCCTCCCCGGCAAGCCGCTTCTCCTCATTCACGGAAAACCAATGATACAAAGAGTCTATGAACAATCAAAAAAATCCAAATCACTGAACAGGGTAATTGTTGCAACTGATGACAAAAGAATATTTGATTGTGTAAATGCATTCGGCGGTGAAGTTATGATGACATCAAAAAAACATCAATCAGGTACAGACAGATTAAGTGAAGTTGCAGAAAAAATAAAATGTGATATTGTAGTAAATATACAGGGAGACGAACCTTATATAGATCCGGAAAATATTGATATGGCTATTGAGCCTATGATAAAGGATAGAAGACTTGATGTATCAACATTAGCTATTAAAATCAAAAACAAAGACGATCTTAAAGATGTAAATAAAGTAAAGGTCGTACTTGATAAAAATAATTTTGCTTTATACTTCTCAAGAAATTATATCCCATTTGACATGCATCAAAAATCAACGAAAGATTTTCTGATCGGGAACAATAAATTTTACAGGCATATAGGATTATATGTATACAGCAAAAGATATTTGTTGAAATTCGCAAAGATGAAAACCGGGTATCTTGAAAAAATGGAAAAACTTGAGCAATTAAGAATTCTTGAAAACGGAGATAAGATAAAAGTAATGATCACAAAAAAAGATTGTGTGTCGGTTGATTCTATGGAAGATCTGAAAAAGTTAATCAGAAAATGATAAAGCTTGCAGAAATATCGGATAAACACAAAGACAGTCTTGTTAAATTATTAAACAATGAAAATGTCAGCAAATGGCTGCTGCATGTTCCGTTTCCGTATTCTCCCAAAGATGCAGAAGAGTTCATAGAAAAGTGCAGATATAATAAAGTTGATCATTTATTTGCAATCGAAAATGACGGCGTACATATCGGCGGGATCGGAATTCACATTAAAGGCGAACACAAAGCAGAGATCGGATACTGGCTGGGTGAAGAATACTGGAGAAAAGGATATCTGACAATTGCTTTAAATAAAGTTATTGATTATGCTTTTAAAGATCTGAATTTGAAAAGAATATATGCTGGAACATTTGAAGATAATATAGCTTCGGAAAGATTATTACTGAAATGCGGATTTGAATATGAAGGCACTTTGAGAAAAAGTCTGAAGAAAGATGATGTTTTTTTTAATGAAAAAATATTTTCAAGGATAGCTGATTAGTTAATTAGTTAATTGGTTGATTGGTTAACTGGTTGATTGGTTGATTAGTTAACTGGTTGACTGGTTGATTAGTTAACTGGTTGACTGGTTGACTGGTTAACGGGATTATAAATTAACATAATTAACATAATTAACATAATTAACATAATTAACATAATTAACACAATTAACGAAATAAACCAACAATCAATTGCGAAATACAAAATACATCTTTCTTACCGGCGGTGTTGTATCTTCTTTAGGTAAAGGTATAGCAGCTGCATCACTCGGATTGCTTTTAAAATCGAGAGGTCTCAGAGTTACGATACAGAAACTTGATCCGTACATAAATATAGACCCGGGTACCATGTCTCCGACACAGCACGGTGAAGTGTTCGTTACAGAAGACGGAGCGGAAACGGATCTTGATCTAGGTCATTATGAAAGATTTCTTGACGAGAACATGTCGAAAGCAAATAATATGACGACAGGACAGATCTATAACGAGGTCATAACTAAGGAAAGACGTGGAGATTATCTCGGCGCTACAGTTCAGGTGATCCCTCATATTACTGATGAGATTAAAAGAAGGATCAGACTTCTTGAGAAAGAGAATAAATATGACGTTATCATTTCTGAGATCGGCGGTACAGTTGGAGACATCGAATCCCTTCCATTTCTTGAAGCAATGAGACAGATCATGTTTGATGTTGGTTACAATAATTCTCTGAGCATTCATCTTACATTAGTCCCGTACATAAAATCCGCAGGTGAATTAAAAACCAAACCGACTCAGCATTCTGTAAAGACACTTCTTGAGATCGGGATTCAGCCTGACATACTTATCTGCCGTACAGAGCATAATCTGTCAAAAGAGATGAAAGCAAAGATCGGATTATTCTGTAACGTCGAACAGGGATCGGTTTTGCAGGCACTCGATGCAAAATCAATTTATGAAGTACCTTTAAATTTGAAAGCGGAAAAATTTGATGAAGTTGTTTTAAAGAAACTGAATCTGAAAGCCAAAGATCCGAAATTAACTAACTGGAAAAAATTAGTCAGAAAAATCGAGAATCCGACAAAAGAGATCACGATAGGTATTTGCGGCAAATATAATATTATTCCTGATGCCTATAAGAGTATTCTCGAATCATTCGTTCATGCCGGTGCTGCAAATGAAGTAAAGGTTAATCTTAAATGGATCAATGCAGAAGAGATAGAAAAGAATCCTAAAAAGACAGGATCGATTCTGAGTAACATAAAAGGACTTTTGGTTTGTCCCGGATTTGGTGACAGGGGAATTGAAGGAAAGATAGCAGCAATAAAATATGTCCGTGAAAAGAAGATACCGTTTTTTGGGATATGCCTCGGACTTCAGTGTGCGGTAATTGAGTTTGCCAGAGATGTCTGTGGAATTAAAAATGCAAATTCAACTGAGTTCAAGAAATCCTGTGAACCCGTAATTGACATTATGGAATATCAGAAATCAGTAAAGATAAAAGGCGGATCAATGAGACTGGGATCTTATCCATGTATAGTTGAAAAGAATTCTCTAGCATATAAGAGTTATAAGAAAGAACAGATAAATGAGAGACACAGACACAGATATGAAGTAAATAATAATTACAGAAAATTACTTAAAGACAAAGGAATGAAATTATCCGGATTATCTCCAGACAGCACGCTTGTTGAGATGATAGAGCTTCCTCAAAACATGCATCCGTTTTTTATAGCTTGCCAGTTTCATCCGGAATTAAAGTCCAGACTGATTGAACCGCATCCTTTGTTCAGGGAGTTTGTGAAGGCTTGTATGGGGTAGATAGTATTTGTGCGGAATGCTTTGGGTTTTAACAAACAAAATAATTAATTAACAGATTATGAAACAAAAATTAGATCCCGAAAAGGAATTCAAAGATGCAGTGAATATGATCACAAGAGATTTCATGCTGGAAAGATGTAAACTGTATAAAGTCCGGCACAGGAAAAATGATGATTCATTACAAACTCTGTGTTATAAATATTTATCCAAGCTTGAAAAGATGAAACCGTGGGAAATCCCTGATGATGAATTTGGAAATGCAGGCTTTGTTAATCCTGACCGGATTCTTGAAGATGAAGTTATAAGATTGATACTGGCAAGATCAATAAAACATCCTTCGGCAAAATTATTTGAAAAGAAAGTTAAAGATCTGATCAAAGATTATATAAAACAGGTTGAATTCATTGAAGCAGTTGATGCAGCAAAGAAAATTCTTAAAAAAAACAGAGGGAAGAAGTAATTGGTATTGCCCGGCTGATCGTTGATTGGTTGATTCATTTTAACTTATTTCAAAAATCAATCCGACACGGCGGATGAAAAATCAAAAATCCGAACAACTTCTCCAAACTTGTCATTCTTATCAAATCCATAATCATGACCATCGATTGACTTTCCCTGTGATTCAAAAGACCATAGAAGAACACCTGAAATATCTGAATTAAAGTATTCTCTCAATTCTTTTTCCATAACTATCTTTCTCATTTCATTAAGACTTTTCTTAAAACCAACTTCACCTATATAAACAGGTTTACTTAACTTTTTTGCTGCAGCAAGATTCATGCTGTTGTATTTTTTCCAGATACTTCTGAGTGTGAGCGGAAAATCAAAAGTCTTGTTGAATGACTTTAATGTAAATTTATCAATCATATCAGGAAAGTAATTTATAAAATCTGATAATGCAGAATATTTATTTGAAGTGTTGTGTAATCCTTTTAATCTGTTGTATATATCCAGTCGCTCCAGAAGAGTAGACCCGAAACTGTAATCATGCAAAGAGACTGCGTCAAGTGTCTTAATTGAATACAGTTTTTCAAAATTGGACAGACTGAATCTCGAGAAAGAATTTCCAAACTTATCACCGATCCCGCCGATAGTTCCTATGGAAATAAGATGATTGTGATCTGCAGCTCTGATTGTCTCGGAAACTTCTTTTGCAAAATTAAAAATATCCTGAAAAGAATCCGTAAAGGGTTCATTAATAATTTCCCACAACAGAATTTCTTTTGCTTGCTTAAAAGATGAAACTAAATCTTTTACATAAGGAAGATATGTTTCTTTATAACCGGATCTGTACCATTCAGCGTCAATACTGAAGCTTTGAAGATAGCCGGTAGTATCAGCGAGGACGGGAATAAGATAAAGATTGTTGATTTTTGCAAGTTCACATATCTCATTTAACTTATCTTTTGATACAGGATGAAAATTCCAGAACCTGACTACACGGAATCCTTCATCAGCTGCATCCTGCAACATAGATCCGGTGGTAGCCGAATCGACATTTGCAAGTTCATACATATTAGCACCAATGAATCTGAATGGTTTCCCTTCAGAATAAAATCTGCCGTTCCGGGATGAAATAAAATCAATCAATATAAAATTGCGCTATTTGAATTTAATTAACGAAGTTTTGTAAAAAAGCATTCGGTCAGAGGATTCTTATTTATAGGTGGAGATCTGAATAATATGCTGGGAGTCTTATGTTTTTATCCATTTTGAAAATCATCAATTAATAAGTATCTGCATTAAAGCCGGTATCAGATTTGAGAATTGTATCAGAGTTTATCAATTTTTTCATAAAACCAGTTAATATTTGTAACAAGAGCTTTCTCATTCTCTAATTGTTTTCTCAGAATTGATTTCATTGATTTTCTTTTTTTTATGTTCATTTCGGATAATTTTATGAGTTCATTCATATATTTATTGAAAATTTTGATAACACTTTTCTGATCAGGTTTTAAAAATTTATTAAACCTTGAATACTGTTTCAGGTTTTCAGTAATATATGTTACCCCCATATAGTTCTTTGTATCATAATGAACTCTTGCCAATAAGAACTTGGCATTATAATAATAAAACGGATCTTTGAATTCCACTTTGTTGAGATGCTCAAATACTCCGTCAAAATCTTTTTTATGATACAATAATTTTGAAACGGAAAGATTGTAAGCGTCATTTGCAAAATCCGGATGCAGAAATTCTTTATATTCTTCTATGAAATTATTAACCCACTTATACTCTTTTAAAGCCAGGACTGTATTGATCACACTATTGAATTCCATATCAGTGATCGTATTATCTATAATAAACAATCGCTTTTTATTCATCAGTTTGAATATCTCAAAGAGATCTTCTCTGTATTGAGTCTTGCCGGAATTAATTTTGACAACATAATAGGCTCTTATATAATGGTAATAATAATTTAATTTATTTTTGTCTATTTTATTTTCATTTGTTTTCAGATACCTTTTCAGTTCTTCCACATAAAGATCATCCCCCGACATATTCATTAAAACAACAAGATAAATTATATAGATATTCGGATGATTTGAATAGATCTCATTTTTATTGTCTCTTACAAAATTTATCACTTCGTTGAAAAATTTTTTATTGAATTTCAAATCTCTTCCGGCTTCATTCTCCATCATCTCATTGAAAATGTGCAGCTTTAAAAATAAAAATAAATAATCAATAGAGTCGGATTTAGCCTGAAGTATATCAGCAAATTTCAGTTTGAAATTACTGAAGTTAAAATAAAATATGGAATCGTAAACATTTACATCATTCAGATAATAGTTGTCATCCTTTGAAAAAGATTTTCCTCTGGAATCCAAAAATGTTCTTAATTCAGAATTGAATCGTTTTGTAAGACCTCTCTTTCTGAGAGCGTTTAACAGCAGAAATTTGTTGTGATCCTTGTCACTTTCCATTTCTACCTGCAATAAATAAGTTTCTATAAGCTTTGAAAAATCAGAGATCAGTTTACGGATCTTTACTTTGTTTATTGTCTTTTCATTAAGGACATTTTTTGAAATAGACTCGTAAGTTATGTGTTCGGGTTTTATATACGGGTAAAACGGCTTAATGTAGTCAAACAATAGTTTGATGTTACGGACTCTGGAAAAGTAAGGCGAGTACAGAAAAGTCTCAAATTGAAAAAATTCATTTACAGTCAGGTCATTCAAAAACAGTATCATATTCTTCTTTCATAAATTATTTAATTATCCTTTATATCAGTGCAAGTCATTGAAAAATGACTCGTGACAATTTAAAAATCTTTTTAAATAAACAAAACATAAAAATAAATTTTTAGTATTTTGAATATGATTTTTAAAAACAAATTGATAAGGATATAGAAACTAACTGAAAATTATTTATGGGGATAAGAAATACATTACTCTAGTTTTCTTTTATCTTTAATTTTGCCTAATGAAAATATTGACATGGACATAAAATTTCTAAAAGGAGTCGGTGAAAAAAGAGCTGAAGCTTTTGCCAAAATAGGGATCAATACACTTGAGGATTTTTTAAAATTCATACCGAGAACATATCTTTCCAGGATAAACATCCGTGATCTGAACAAGCATCTGGACGAGAATGTTCTGATATTCGGAAAGATAATAGATGTCGTATATCCCAGAAAAAGTAACCACCCGTTACAATTGATTCTGAAAGATAAGACAGGTGTGCTTGATATTCCGGTATTCGGGACAAGTGAATTCCGATCAAAACAATTCAGATTAAATGAGAATTTTCTGTTCTGGATCAAAGCGACCAGGGAAAATTTCAGCTCGGTACCGAAGATAAGTTACAGAGATCATTTGAAAATTAATGAACATGATCCTCTTGAGATGGATTTCATGAAATTCCTGCATCTGCCTTTGTATGAATTATCCGGTATACTGAAAAAAACCTGGGTAAGACCAATGCTCCTTTCCAAGATCATCTTTAATGCCTTTGCAACTTTGCTTAAATCCAACCCTGATGCAATTGAAGAGACACTCCCTCAGGAAATACTCAGAGATAATAATTTTATCAGCAGAAAAGATGCCGTTTTAAGAATAAATTTTCCCGTAAAATTATCTGATATTGAAACCGCAAGAAAACGTCTGGCTTTTGAAGAACTTTTCTATCTTGAACTTATACTTGCACTTAAAAAAAAGTCGATCCAAAATGAAAGAAAAGGCATCACGTTTGATAAAGACATAAAAGAACTTACTGAAAAATTTAAAAGCATTCTTCCTTACGAACTCACGGATTCTCAGAAGAAAGTAATGAATGAGATATATCTGGATATGAGATCAGAAAAGTGTATGAACCGTTTGCTTCAGGGAGATGTCGGCAGCGGGAAAACCATAGTTGCTGTTTTTTCTATGCTCATAGCTATCGAGAACGGATATCAGGCGGCTTTTATGTGCCCGACAGAGATGCTTGCCGAACAGCATTTCAGGACAATATCAGATCTGTTAAAACCTTTAAATATCGAAACCTGCCTGCTGGTAGGCGGACAAAAGAAAAAACTCAGAGAAGAAATTCTTGATGGAATAAGAGAAGGTAAGACAAAAATAATAATAGGAACTCATGCATTGATACAGGACAAGGTTGATTTTAAAAATCTTGGTTTTGCAGTTATCGATGAGCAGCACAAATTCGGTGTGATGCAACGGGCTAAATTAAAAGAGAAAGGATTTAATCCTGATGTGCTGGTTATGACTGCTACACCGATCCCAAGAACTCTTTCGATGACCTACTACGGTGATCTTGATGTTTCGGTAATTAATGAATTACCTAAAAACCGTATCCCAATAAAAACTTTTTTAAGAACGGAAAATGAAAAGCCAAAGATATATGAGTTCGTCAGGGATGAAGTAAAAAAGGGAAGGCAGGTATATATCGTGTATCCTCTGATAGATGAATCGGAAAAACTCGATCTGAAGTCGGCTGAAGAGAATTACGTATTGTTAAAAGAAAAAATATTTCCGGATCTGAGACTCGGGATGGTTCACGGAAGGATGTTATGGTATGAAAAAGATGAAGCCACTGAGGATTTTAAAAATAAAAAAACTGATATACTTGTCTCGACAACTGTAATAGAGGTCGGAATAGACATTCCGAATGCAAGCATTATGATAATCGAAGAAGCTCAGAGGTTTGGTCTTTCACAGTTGCATCAGCTTCGCGGAAGGGTGGGAAGAGGAAGCGAGCAATCCTTCTGTATTCTTGTCGCCAAAAATCTGAGTGATGATTCAATGAAAAGACTGAGTATTTTATGTGAAACTACAGACGGATTCAGGATAGCAGAAGAGGATATGGAGATCAGAGGTCCGGGAGAATTTTTCGGAATAAGACAGTCCGGAATACTGAGCTTTTCATGTACTGATCTTACAAGGGATAAAGATGTACTGGAATTGTCGAGGAAAATTGCATTTGGAATAGTTGAAAAAGATCCGCAGCTCAGAAATGAAGAAAATAAAGTGATAAGAAAAACTTTTGTGAAAGATTATAAAGATTCATTATATCTTATGGAAGTTGCATAATATCAAAATTTTACAGAATTTTCAGATACTGCAGAAAGATCAATCCGTATTTAACAGTTAAAAAATCAAGAGTAAGATGAAGTAATAATTTTAGATTTTCTCTTATAATTAAAAGAATTATTTTAAAAAATAATAATTATAAAAAACCGTTTCAGATAAAAATTGAAAAGCAAAACTACAAAAACAGAAGTCATACTGCCGCTGTTAACAATAATGGTTGATGCTATATCGATCTTCTGTGCTTTTTTATTTTCATACTGGTTAAGATTTTCTTTTGAGCCGTTTAAGAAAATTTTCCCTGTTACAAAAGGTATTCCTGATCTGAGCGGGTATCTGGAGTTTGCAGCAATAGTGATCCCGGTATGGCTGATCATATTTCAGTCGAGGAAATTGTACAGGCTTAAGAGATGCGTTTTTATCCTTGATGAATTATTTGCTATCATAAAGTGCGTTTCTATAGGCATATTTTTTGCAATGGCAATGGTGTTTATTCTGAAAGGAGATTTTCCTTATTCACGGCTTGTGTTTTTGCTTGTCTGGGTAAATTCTATATTTTTTATTACGATTGGCAGATATTTTACATTAAAACTGGAAAAGAACTTATACAACAGGAAGGTCGGTGTAAATACAGTAGCAATACTCGGTACAAACGAGATGGCAAAAAGGATCTACGAAAAATTCTCTGTAGATAAATTTGCAGGATACAATGTGATAGGATATTTTTCCAGAAATGATAATGATGAGAATTTTCTTGAAGGTAAACAGTTTATTGGAAATTATAAAATCATCCCGGATAAGATAAAAGAACTCGGAATTGAGAAGATACTCATTTCTTTGCCTTCTGATTCGCATGAAACTTTACTGGATCTGTTCAAGATATGTGAAGGTATAAATATAGAATTCATGTATGCACCGGATTTTGTTGATCTGATGACAAGCAGATTAAGGGTGGAGGAAGTTGACGGTATACCTTTTATGAAGCTGAAGACAGTACCGATGAATATATGGAACAGGTTTCTGAAGAGAACATTTGATATTATTGTTTCTTTCATCATATTGATTTTACTTGCGCCGATAATGGTAATAATAGGAATACTTGTGAAGTTAACTTCCAAAGGACCGTTGTTTTATGAGCAGGAAAGAGTCGGTCTGGACGGTCAGAAATTCATGATGCTGAAATTCCGTTCAATGCTTGTAGATGCAGAGCAAAGCGGTCCTCAGATGGCTTCACGAAATGACGACCGTTATACTCCGATCGGAAAGACACTCCGGAAATTCAGTCTTGACGAACTCCCGCAGTTTTTAAATGTTCTTGCCGGGCATATGAGTATTGTCGGACCAAGACCTGAAAGGGAATTCTTTATCAATTCCATGAAAGAGACCATTCACAGATATCTTGAAAGACACAGGGTCAAATGCGGTATTACCGGCTGGGCTCAGGTCAATGGAGCACGAGGAACGGATTCCTCAATGCAGACTAGAATTGATTATGATATTTATTACATTGAAAATTGGTCTATAGCTTTAGATATTAAAATTATTTTTAAAACCATAAAAGAAGTTTTCTTTTCCAAAGAAGCATTCTGATCATTCTTATAACAAATGATAATTGCCGTAATTTATTTTCTCCACGTTATTTTTGCTGCCTATGCTTTCTGCAGGTCATATCAGAGTGAGGGCTGGCTTCAGGCATTTCTGAATCTTGGATTTATCATAACTCTTTTTGCAGTATCACTCACGGTCTGTGAATTAATAGTTGGAATATTCATACCGGATTCGGGATATATGATTCAGCTTCCCGGAAATCAGGTTGTCGTGTTTTTTCTTAAGATTTCAGGATTCTATGCTCAGCAGGGTACAACAGTCACTCTTACTCCAAAAGATTCCATTACTCTGATCTTTGTGACTTTACTGGAATTTTTCTTCTACAGATTCTATTTTAAAAAAGCAGTTGTCACAAAAACAGTTTAAAATTTATTTATTATCAAAAATATAGATAAGACAAATACACTTTGTAATTTAAAACCAATTAAATGAAAAAATTATATCCTGTATCTGTCGTTTTGCTTATCTGCATTATACTTTATTCTTTTATTAACATAAGCAGATCCGCCGGTAACAATGATTCATCTGCGAGGGATGTTGTTCTGCAGTTCATTACATATAACGGATATGGAAATAATCTTTATATAGATAATGTGTCAACAGGTATTCAGGGGGATAATGATGTTACTGTAACTTCTTTTTTAAATATTCCATATGATACTGTTTATTCAGTGCTGCAATCAGGTTCTGATACAGTTACACCTATAGTTACCATTTCTAACTTAGGCAGAAATGCTACTACAGATACGGTGAAAGTTTTTTTTGAGATAGAGCCCGGCGGATACTCTGATTCCGCAAAAGTACTTGCCATGCTTACCGGCGAGACAAGACAAATAGAATTTGAACCTTTTATCTATACAATAGGAACCGGCTATTATCTCAAATCTTACACTACCTATAATTTGGATTCCAATAATGTGAATGATACGCTCAGACAATATTCTATTTCCTTACCAGGTTATCAGCGAAAAGTTCTGTACGAAGAGTTTTCTTCTAATTCCAGTTTTGCATGCTACAATAATAACCTTTACATGAATGCTTTTTTTGCGAGGAATATAGAAAATGTTAACGGTATAGTTTATCACATGGGGATTCTGGGATTGGATTCTTTCTATATTCAGAATCCCGTTCAGAATACAGCCAGGAGTAATTATTATTATATCTCCGCCGTTCCGAATACTTTTGCAGATGGAAAGATATTTGTTAATACACCTTACGGAGACAGTACAAATTTATATATCCCTTACCAGACAAGACTCAATACAGGTACGCCGGTTAATATTTCCGTTACAGAAACAAATGTTACCGATGATTCGGTTACGGCTTTGATCGACATAAATGTTTTGTCAGCTATGCCCGGAAATAATTATGTGCTTAAGATAAATGCAGTTCAGGCATTTTATCGTTCGGATTCCGTAGGTACTAATGGCGAATCGAGATTTTACAATATTTTCAGAGCTGTATATCCGGATACAAACGGAATTCAGATCTCACCTCAACCTGGAAATTATCAATATCAGTATACATATTATAAAGAACCATATTGGGTTGATTCGCTGATCTTTACAACCGTTTTCATTCAGAATAACAATAACAGGGAAGTGATGAACTCTGCAAAAAGCAGAAACATTATTCCTGATATTATTCCTGTCAGGAAAGCATCTGCTGACGGGAAGGTGGATCTTTTAAATATTAAATATGATTATTCGGGTATAAATAATAACCGGAATTCCGGATTTATAGATACGAATGAAACCAGACTAAATGTGGAATTATTTGAATCTTATTTTCCGCCATTGGGATGGAAGGTTTTAAATCAGGATGGATTCATTACTTTTCAGCAGTATACGGGAGCTAACGGACCATCTGTCGGAGGCAGCAAATCGGTCATAATGAGATTTTATGATTATAATATTCCGGGACAGCGCGATACAATGTATTCCAAATCTTACAGAAACCTTACTATATTTGATACATTAAGATTTGACAGAGCTTACGCACAATATAATTCTCTGGGTACAAACATAGACAGTCTCACTGTAAATATTTCTACTGACGGTGGTATAACATTTCCTATAGAGGCTTTCAGAAGAGGCGGATTTCAACTTTCCACTGCTCCTATTACTTCCTCTTTCTTTATTCCTCAGGATAATACACAATGGAGAACTTATGAGTTTTCTCTGAATGGTACGGTCTCAGTAAATAGCTATGGCGAAAACATTCCTTTTAAATTTACTTTGAATCAGAATTATCCGAATCCATTTAATCCTTCTACTGTCATATCCTATGACCTTCCGGTTTCCGGAAATGTCAGCGTGACAATTTATGATATACTCGGTAAGGAAATTAAAAATTTAGTAAATGAATTTCAGAATCCCGGAAGTTATAATGTGACATTTAATGCCGGTGGACTTTCGAGTGGAGTTTATTTTTACAGATTAAATACAGAGGGATTTACTGAGATAAAAAGAATGGTTCTGCTTAAATAATTTTATAATCCGTCTCGGCGGATCTTAAAATTTTTCCGTTAAATAATTAATCAAAACCGGAATTATAGTTTAACAAACAAACCCGGTTTCAGCTTCCTCTGTAAGTTGTATATCCGAACGGACTTATCAGCAGGGGAATGTGATAATGCTCTTTACCGGACACTTCGAAAAAAATTTCAACTACAGGATAAAAACATAATTCATCTATTTCCTTAAAATAATCACCGGTATCAAAAACCATTCTGTATACTCCCGGATCTATGACTTTATCTGTTGGCAGAAGATCACTGATCCTTCCGTCTTTATCGGTGATCCCGCTTCCTGCAAGTTCCCAGATATCTTTACCCATGTAATAAAGATTGATCTTCATTCCTTTTGCAGGATTTCCTGCAGATGTATTTAAAACGTGAGTTGTAATGCGGCTCATAAAAATTTCTCCAGTCTTAATTTTGTAATTTTATTTTGTTCGCTCATGGCAATTTCAATTTCCTTTTCATACGAATTCCCGATCCGGTCAAGCAATAAAAATATCATCTCCTCAGCGGATTTCCCTGTTGCGCAAACTATGAAAATAAACCCGAATTTCTTTTCATATTCTGTGTTTAGGTCGGAAAGTAACCTTAAGGTCTCTTCAGACGCTGAATTTACACCTGACTGTTCAGATTCTGATAACAACTTACTTCCGGAATATTTTTTTTTCAATGATTTAATATCACCTATTTTAGGATGATGAAGAAATGCTTCCATTCGGTGAAAATATTCTATTGAATTCCAGTACATTTCGGACTTTTCCAGAATATCCTGCTTATCCAGAAACGGTCTAGACGAAGCCATTAGCTCGATCCACTTCGTGCATCCGCAGCATTGAAGGAAAAAGTTTAATACTTCGAATCTGTCGGAATTGTTTAATTCATCTATGGTCATGAAATAATATTCTTAAAACTTTATGAATTGTTTAATAAATTCTTTCTCAATACTCAATACTCAATACTCAATACTCAATGCTCAATACCCAATGCTATCAAACCGCATACCCAAACAATCTCAGCCTGCTTACACCGCCATCAGGATAAATGTTTAATCTTATATGAGTAAAAGGTCCGGTTTTACTGAGTACTTTACTGAAATTGTTTAAACTATGTCCCTTAAGTTTTGATACAGGGAGCAAGGTATTCCATTTGATATTGTTGCTTGTCAATGTATCATCTTCAACATCGGGTTCGAAGCACCCTTCAATCATACAGGAATCCGGAAAATTCCCTTTAAAAAAATTTGTATCGACTATTATTTTTTTAATGTATCCTGCAGCTGCAAGTTTTAATATGACCCAGTCATGACCGGGAGTTCTTTTACGTTTAGTTTCCCAGCCGTCTCCCATGTTTTTACTTCTGCCCGGAGAGATCAGATTATTTTTTGAACCGAAGAACATGTCATTACAGACAAGAACTTTTCCACCGTTCATCAGTCCTGCAAGATCTGTCAGGTTTTTTTTATCTTTAAAATTTTCAATATCCCTGAAGACCTCTCCGTAAACCCTGAATCTTGCAACACCTCCGTCAGGATAGATATTAAGTTTTACATGAGTCCACTTTTCTTTTTTGAAATTAAAATCTGATACTGCGAATAAATTCTGTGATCCGGGTTCAAGTGGAGATTTAGGAAGAATTTCCGTCCAATTGATTTTACCGGACATTGCCTTTTTGTTATTAAGATCTTTCTGATCTATTCTGCAGGCTTCTACTGAAGCATAAGGCGGATGATTTCCAAGGAAATGGTTTGTGTCGATATCCAGACCTTTTATGATTCCTTCAGCACCGAGTTTTATAATGCACCAGTCATATCCGGGAACGCGTTTTCTTCGTGATTCCCAGCCGTCCATCCATTTACCCTTGTCCGTGAACTTATCAGGTATGAAGATCCCTCTTCCTTCCTTTAAAAGATTTTCCTTTTCTGCAAAGAACTCATCACTTGCTTTAATGGCTTTCCCGCCGTTTCTCTCAGACGCAAGATCTGTTAACCCTGAAAAGGCAGTGGAAATATTTTCATTCATAAAATATTGTAAAAATTTTAAAATGTTAATTACCGTTTAAAATTATTTTTCCATTTGGTTCTGTCAGGATTTTTCCGTTTTCATAAATTTTATTTCCATTCATGAAAACTGTTTCGACAGTCCCAAAAAGTTCTCTGTTTAAGTATGGAGTTTTTTTGTGTTTGTGAAACAGCATTTCTTCAGTGACTTTAAATTTTCTGTCAGGATCAAATGCGACAATATCAGCATTGTAACCAATTTTAATCTTACCTTTCTTATCTCCTTGCCCGATAAATTCCGCTGTGTTATTACTCATAAGTTTACTGACTGTTTGAATTGATATCCCGCGCTTTCTGCATTCAGTCCATACTGCCGGCAGTCCAAGCTGTAAAGAAGATATACCTCCCCATGCTTTTTCAAAACTTCCTTCTTCAATACATTTCAGATCAGGATGACAAGGAGAATGATCACTTACAATAAAATCGATCACACCGTCTTTTAGAGCTTCCCAGAGTTTTTCCCTGTTGTGATCATTTCTGATTGGAGGTGCGCATTTATACAGAGTTTGTTTATCTTTGATTTCATCAGAGGAAAAGAACAGATAATGAGGACAGGTCTCAACTGTTATTTTCAAACCTTCCGATTTAGCTTCACTGATTTTATTAACTGACTCAGCAGATGAAAGATGGACAATGTGAATGTGCTGATCAAATTCTCTGCTGAGACGGATCAGAATATCTATGGCTTTTAATTCCCATTCAGAAGGTCTTGATTTAAGAAAAGAAGAGTATGAAAATTCAGAATAATTTTTTTCTTTTATAAAGCCGCAATCAATTTCAGCATGAACAAGCAATGGAATATTATTCCCTTCAATTTTTTTTAAAGCAATTCTCAGATCACTTTCATTAACAAATGGAAATTCATCAATACCTGAATCTGTCATAAATGCTTTTAATCCCAATACTCCCGAATCGATCATCCCGGATAGCATATCTGAATTTCCGGGAATTACTCCGCCATAAAATCCGCAGTCAACAAAAAGTTTGTTTTCGGCTGAATGGATTTTCATATTTAATGAATCAATATCTATAGTAACAGGTGAACTGTTAAGCGGCATATCGACAAGCGTAGTGATACCTCCTGCAGCTGCAGCTTTTGTAGCAGTTTCAAAACCTTCCCAGTCTTCTCTGCCGGGTTCATTGATGTGAACGTGAGTATCGGTCAAAGCCGGCATTATTAACAATTCTCCAAAATCCTCAACAGGCAATTCAGAATTTTCTGCATGGTTTACAATATCCTTTATTAAGCCATTTTCAATAATGATCAAAGCCTCTTTCAATCCATCAGGAGTAAGAATATTTTTACTTTTAATACATAAATTCATAAAGCAAAAATAAATTCTAAAATTGCGAATAACAAACCATTTGAATTTTTCTCCCGTTTTTTAATTTTTGCTTTAAAAGTTTATATAATATGATGTTTAATTTTATTAAATTGGAACAATTTTAAAAAAACATAAAAAATAAAATGAAGATAAAACTTACCGTAACAGCATTATTATTTATTGTAAGTATCACAATATCCAGCTCTGAAACATTTTCACAGCCAAATTCCCTGGACGTAGTTAAAAAATCACTTGCTCAGCAGGTGCAAAATCCTGTCAGTAGTCTTATCTCAGTTCCATTTCAAAATAATACAAATTATGAATTAGGTGATCATGGACAGGCGCAGAATGTTCTTAATATTCAGCCGGTGTTACCATTTTCTTTGACAAAAAAGCTTAATATGATTCCAAGGATTATATTTCCGATTGTAACACAACCTGATCTTGTCAAAGGTAACGGGACGACAAACGGCGTAGGAGATATTAATGCTTCATTCTTTTTCTCACCTAAGAAAGCATCAAAAGTTATCTGGGGAGTAGGACCGGTTTTATCTATACCAACAGGAACTTCTCCGAATATTAGTAATGGTAAATGGTGTATAGGACCAACAGCAGTTGCGCTTATTATGCCTAAGCAATGGGTGATCGGCGGACTTGTAAATAATATCTGGTCTTTCACTGGACAAGGTAATAAGCCAGATGTAAATCAATTTCTATTTCAGCCGTTTATAAATTATAATCTTCCTGAAGAATGGTATTTCTCTTTTTCACCGATTATTACAGCTAACTGGGAAGCTGCTTCCGGTCAGGAATGGATAGTACCACTTGGATTATCAGTCGGTAAAATTTTCAAGGTTAAAGATCAGAATTTAAATGTTAGTGTCGGAGCCTTTGGAAATGTTGTAAAACCGGATATCGGACCCGGTTGGACATCAAGGATTCAGATAGCGTTTTTATTTCCGAAATAGGTTTACTTAGATTTTAAGGTTTAAATCCTGCTTACTAATTAAATCAGTAAGCAGGATTATTTTACACAATACACTCTGCCACGGCGGAACATAATACTCAAAAGAATCACTAAATCTTGGAAAAAAATACTCAGGAATCGGAACACATAAAATCTTCAGACGAGCTTGCTCTTGACAGGACGAATCTGGCTTATGACCGGACAGCACTGGCAAATAACAGGACTCTTATGGCATGGGTAAGAACAGCGACATCGCTTACATCATTCGGATTTACAATCTATAAATTTTTCAGCGACTTTGTAAGTAAGAACAACGAATTAGTAGCTTCGGAAAGATTGGTAAAACCAAGAGATGTAGGTATGATCCTCATTTTTTTTGGAATTTTAGGTTTGTTTTTTGGATTGCTGGAATACCACAATGACATGAAAAGTATAAGATCTTCTTATAAAGGCGCTAAACTTATTTCGTTTACACCAATACTGGCTATATTGATGCTGATATTTTCCCTGGTGTTATTTATTACTACTATTTTCAGACAATAAAACCCGAATAAATTTTTCTGATTCAGATTAATTGATTTTTCCCGGTTTGTTTACATAAATTTAATGGCTTATTGATATTTTCTACTTGAAAGTATTAATTAAGATTTTTAATTTCTCTCTGCCTCAATTATAGTAAATTAAATTGTTCTTTTAAATTTAAACATTAACTTTCCCTCAAAATTATCTTAAATCAAAATATTATCCTTATAAAATCTTTCTGCAAGTTTTATTATTTAAACCTTTTTTTATCAGCGATTTAAATCAACTTTAAAAAGATGCCCACTAAATTTTAATTTTTTAAATATTTTTTTATTCTTATTTCATTAACTTAATCCAAAACAAAAATGGCAAATGAAACACAGAAACAACCGAATATCATTTTCATAATGGGAGATGACATTGGTATGTGGAATATTGGAGCATACCACAGGGGATTGATGGCAGGAAAAACCCCTAACATAGACAGAATTGCAAATGAAGGCGCAATTTTGACAGACTACTATGCAGAGGCAAGCTGTACTGCAGGACGTGCATCTTTTATAACAGGTGAACTTCCGATCCGTACGGGACTTACAACTGTTGGTCAGGCGGGAGCAACTGTCGGAATGCCTGCTCAGGCGCCTACTATTGCTACAGCTTTAAAGGAACTGGGTTATGCAACAGGTCAGTTTGGTAAAAATCATCTGGGTGACAGGAATGAATATCTTCCGACTCTACATGGTTTTGATGAATTCTATGGATACCTTTATCATCTTGACGCTATGGAAGATCCGTTCCATCCTAATTATCCTACCGAATTAAAAGATACAGTCGGTCCAAGAAATGTATTACATTGCTGGGCTTCAGATACGGATGATGAAACAGTTGATCCAAGATGGGGAAAAGTCGGAAAGCAAAAAATCGAAGATAAAGGACCTCTACCTCCGCATCCTATAGAAGGAATTGAACTTAATATGGAAACTGTCGATGATGTTATTTTCGATAAGACCATAGATTTCATAGACAGATCCGTTAAAGATAACAAACCTTTCTTTGCATGGATGAATCCTACAAGAATGCACGTTGTCACTCACCTGTCCCCAAAATATGAAGCACTTCGTACGCCGGAAAATTCTTGGAGCTTACAGGAAGCAGGTATGGCACAATTTGATGATATCATCGGTAATGTTTTAAAGAAACTCGATGACAATGGTCTTGCAGATAATACCATAGTTGTAGTTTCAACTGATAACGGAACAGAAAGCTTTACATGGCCTGACGGAGGAACATCTCCATTCAAAGGAGCTAAAGGAATGGGTACGGAAGGCGGATTCAGATCGCCATGCGTGATTCGCTGGCCAGGAACAGTTAAGCCAAATACTGTGATCAACGGTGTTATGTCAGGACTTGATTGGTTCCCAACATTCGTTACAGCTGCGGGTAATTCAAATATTACTGAAGAACTAAAAGCCGGTAAATCTCTGAACGGGAAGCAATATAAAGTTCATCTCGACGGATATGATCAGACAGAGCTTTTGTCAGGTGGAAAATCTTCAAGGAATGAGTTCTGGTATTTTACAGAAACAACCCTGGCGGCTGCAAGAATAGGTGATTACAAATATACATTTATCGACCAGCCTGACGGATGGTTCGGTCCTAAAGTAAAACTTGACTGGCCGGGACTGACAAATCTTCGTCTTGATCCGTTTGAAAAAATGGATATGGAAGGTTCAATGTATTACGCTCAATGGTACACTTATGAATTCTGGCGTTATGTGTTTGTACAACAGGAAGTTGGAAAATTAGCAATGACAGCGCTTGAATTTCCTCCAATGCAGGCAGCTGCAAGTTTCAATCTGGATGCAGTTAAAAAACAGATCGAGGCAGCTATTGCTAAGCGCGGAAGTACAAGCAACTAATTCAGTTAGCAGTTAACAGTTAGCAGTTAGCAGATTTTAGTTAATAGTTAATAGTTAATATTTAATAGTTTGTTTTTTTGAGTTAGAAAATTAGTGTGGCACTTTAAACAATATATATAAGTGTCACATTTTTTTAATAGAAAGTGGCAATTGAAGTTTTTAATTTAACGCTGTTTACCTCATTGCATTTAATATCAGAGAAAATGACAGAATCTTACAATTGAAAATCTTACAATGATATTAGATCTTGTATATTACATAATTTAAAAATATTTTTTTAAATCTGATAAATCAGTTTACTTAACGAACCTAAAACATGGAAGATTTTATAAGCAACTTTCTGAACGCAGTTGGTATTCGCCATGACGGACCCATGGCTTTCAGATTGATTTTACAACCGGTCATGTCTTTGATATATGCAATAGTAGCAGGTGTCAGAGATGCAAAAGCCGGAAGGAAGCCATTAATCCAGGCTCTTATATTCGGAAATACCAAAAGAAGCAGAAAAGATATTCTGAAGGAGATCTGGAAAGATATAGGGAAGGTCTTTATTTTAGCAACTGTAATGGAAATAATTTTTGAAATTATTGAATTTAAGACAGTCCATCCTCTTGTTGTTTTAAGAGTTTCGTTCTATCTGGCGATAGTTCCTTATGTGATAATGCGAGGTCCTGTTGAGAGAATAGTCGAGTTGTTCATTAAGAAAAAAAGTAATTCAGATTAATTCCGAAATTGAATTTTATTTAAAGTTCCAAAGATCATACATCATATAATTCAACCCGGCTTTAAAATTAATTTAAACCGGGAAATACCAAAAACAAAACAATAAAAAATGGCAACAAAAAAACCAAACATCCTGATTCTGTGGGGTGATGATATTGGATATTGGAATGTCAGTCATTACAGCAAAGGCATGATGGGATATCCAACACCTAACATAGACAGGATTGGACAGGAAGGAATAACCTTTACAGACTGGTACGGACAGCAAAGCTGTACAGCAGGAAGGTGCGCTTTCATAACAGGACAGAATCCTGTAAGACCGGGATTAACTAAAGTCGGAATGCCCGGAGCTACTGTAGGACTATCAGCTGATGATCCGACAATAGCTGAACTTCTTAAACCGCTTGGATATGCAACAGGACAGTTCGGAAAAAATCATCTCGGAGACAGGAATGAATTTCTTCCGACAGTTCACGGATTCGATGAATTTTTCGGCAATCTTTATCACCTGAATGCTGAAGAAGAACCGGAACTTCCGGATTACCCGAAAGATCCTGCATTCAAAGAGAAGTATGGACCAAGAGGTGTTATGCATTGTGTTGCAACTGATGTAGATGATCCTACTGTTGATCCACGCTTTGGAAAAGTCGGAAAACAAACTGTTGAAGATACCGGTCCTCTTACTATTAAAAGAATGGAAACCATAGACGAAGAGATCACTGCTAAGGCAATAGACTGGATGGAAAAACAGGCTAAAGCTGATCAGCCTTTTTTCTTATGGTATAACTCTACTGCAATGCATTTCAGAACTCATCTTGCTGACAAGAACAGAGGCAAGACAGGTCAGGATGACTACAGTGACAGAATGTTCACACATGACGAACAGATCGGGATGGTGCTGGACAAACTTGATGAACTGGGAATTGCTGACAACACTATAGTAATGTATTCAACTGATAATGGTCCGGAAAACGATACTTGGCCTGATGGTGCAAATACACCATTTAGAAGTCAGAAAGATACAAACTGGGAAGGCGCATGGCGTGTACCTTGCGTAATGAGGTGGCCCGGCAAGATCAAGGCAGGAACTGTTAGTAACGAGATCGGCAGTCATCAGGATATGTTACCTACATTGCTTGCTGCTGCAGGAGATCCTGATGTAAGTCAGAAACTACTTACAGGATATAAGATCGGTGATATGACTTATAAAGTTCATATAGATGGATTAAACTTGCTTCCGCTTCTTACAGGAGAAACAAAGGAAAGTCCGAGAAAAAACTTTTTCTATATGAGTGATGACGGAGATGTTATGGCGATCAGATTCGGCGACTGGAAATGTCATCTGGCTATTCAGAGAGAGAATCAAATGAGAGTATGGAGCGAACCGTTGGTGAAGCTGCGTTTACCTTATATGTTCAATCTGCGCCGTGATCCGTTTGAAAGAGCCGAATACAATTCAAATACATGGCTTGACTGGACAATGAGTCATGCATTCATTATGTATGGAATGCAGGATATTGTTGCTGAACAAATAGCAAACTTTGTAAAATTTCCTCCGCGTCAGAAACCTGCTTCGTTTAATCTTGATGCAGTGATGGCTCAGGTAAGCGCAAAGAATGGTGGTTAATAATAAATTGCTCTTCTTATATTGATTTATCAGTATACCCCGGCAAATAATCAATCTGCCGGGGTTTAATTTTTAAAGATCTTTTTAACTTAGTTTTGTAAATATATTATTTTACAATATGGAACATTTCATAAAATCAAATCCCGGAAATCTCAGCTCTTCAAAAGAAGTAAGGGATTTTTATGAACGCTATCCTTATCCGGGACCGCTTGATAATCTTGACAAATACAGACAAAGACCGGATGACAGACAAAGGAAACTTGCCGATCATTTTCTTTATAAGCCTCATATTCCTTTTACCGAAGACAGCTCGGTTCTTATTGCCGGATGCGGTACATCTCAGGCTGCCAAACACGCAATGCGGCTGCCCGGATCCAAAGTTACAGGTATTGATTTCAGCGAAACCAGTGTCAACTGTACTTTAAAACTCAAAAAGAAATATGAACTGAATAACCTTGAAGTTCACAGACTGGAAATTGAAAAAGTAAATGAACTCGGACTCAAATTTGATAAGATAATATGCACAGGAGTGCTTCATCATCTTAAGGATCCTGATGCCGGACTCAGCGCATTGCGTGAGGTGCTCAAGCCCGGAGGAGCAATGCAGTTAATGGTTTACGCGCCTTACGGCAGAGCGGGTATTTACATGATGCAGGAGTTTTGCAGGCTTGCAGGCATTAGTGCAAATGAAAAAGGAATTCATGATCTTACTGAAATTCTCAGATCCCTGCCTCCCGGACATCCGCTGGAAAAACTTATCCGTGATGCTCCTGATTTTCTTCATGACGGATCTATAGCTGATTCTTTGTTGAATCCCCAAGACCGGGCTTATACCGTCACTCAGCTTTTTGAGCTTGTAAAAAATGCAGGAATGAAATTCGTAAGATGGGTACGTCAGGCACCTTACAGTTATCATTGCGGGGTAATGTCTCAGTTGCCAGTGAAAAATGATATCAGCAAACTAACACAGGAAGAACAATTTTCAGCAGCTGAACTTTTCAGAGGAACAATGGTCCGGCACAGTATCATCGCATACAGAAATGATGATCCTTCCGGAACTCAGCAGGTCAGTTTTAAAAATGATAATATTAACATTAAAAATGAGTGGCTAAAATATATACCCATACGGGTACCGGAAACAATTTGCATTACTGACAGATTGCCAAAAGATATAGATGCGGCTGCGGTACTCATTAACAGAACACATGCATACAGGGATCTGATCCTGCCGATCGGGAAGTCTGAAAAGAAATTGTTTGACTCTATAGACGGAATAAAAAGTATTGGTGAAATAACGGATGGTATAAATGATAATATGAACAATGAATCCATTACGGATCCGGCAGCTAAGTTTTTTGAGCAGCTCTGGTGGTATGATCAGGTGGTATTCAATACATCAGAAGCCGGAAACAATTAATGACAATTGATTTATTTTAAGACTAATAATTTCTATCAGCTTTTATTAATTTACACATTAAATATTTCCTTTAAATTAAATTCCAAGATCATGATTAAATCTTACAACAGAATAAAAGCATTACTTCTTTTATTATTATTTATAATTCCTTTCGGGATAACTTTTTCTCAGAACGGCAGTGATCCGCTTCCATCCTGGAATGAAACAAAAACCAAATCAAACATAATAGACTTTGTAAAATCTGTTACTGATGAAAACAGTTCATTATATGTAAAGCCCTATGACCGTATAGCCACTTTTGATAATGACGGAACCCTCTGGTGTGAAGTGCCTACTATTCAGGTAGCTTATACGTTTATGAAGGTGAAAGAAATGCTTCCAACTCATCCCGAATGGAAAGATGAAAAAATTTTTAATGCACTCTTAGACGGTGATAAAGAATATATTGATCATGATATAGAAACCGGCGGGAAAGAACTTATGAAAGTATTATATGCAACAAATGCAGGAATAACACTTGAGGATTTTCAAAAACAGGTAAGTGATTTTTTTAATACAGCGGAACATCCGAAATATAAAGTACCTTTTACTAAAGTGTATTACGTTCCGATGCTAGAACTGATTAATTATCTCCGGGCAAATGAATTTGAAGTATTTATTTGTTCGGGCGGCGGACTGGATTTCATGAGAGTCATATCCAATGAAGTCTATGGAATACCAACTCAGAATGTCATCGGGAGTTTTGGAAAATCAAAATTTGAAATAACTGATGGTAGCGCTGAGATTATGAAACTCCCTGACCTTATACTGGTCAATGATAAAGCCGGGAAACCTGTCGGCATAGATTATTTTATAGGAAGAAAACCAATTTTTTCTGCAGGTAATGTCAGATCAGGAGGCGATATCGAAATGTGTGAATACTGTCAGAGTAATACACTCCCGAGTATTCAGCTGATCGTTAACCATGACGATGCAATTAGAGAATTTGAATATTCTGAAAAAGGAAATGAATCGCTTAACGCATGTGCTAAGTATGACTGGAATGTTGTAAGCATGAAGAATGACTGGAAGAAGATATTTGAGTTTGAGTAAAGAAATTTTAAGAAATAAATTTAAATAACACCACCAATCCGCATCGGCGGAACAAAGGCACAAAGAATTTGAAGAACTGGAAGTTAAAGATTCAGATAACCGGATTTTTAACTGCTTAGGGTTAAATTCCCTGCCGCTTGCGGCGAGGTTACTCTTTTTTAAAAATCTTTGTGTCTTAGTGCCTTTGTGGTAGAATAAATTTTTATTAACCATAATTAATATATGAGCGAAGTAAAAGAAAAGAAACCAAATTTAGAAAACATGATCAGTATCCCCGGCGGAAAATTCATGATGGGATCCGATAAATTTTATCCTGAAGAAAAACCCGTTCACGAAGTGACAGTGGATGGATTTATGATGGATAAATATTTAGTTACAAATGAACAGTATGAAAAATTTGTAAATGAAACCGGATATGTGACAGTTGCGGAAAGACCGCTTTTGCCTGAAGACTATCCGACAGTTGATCCCGAACTTCTTGTTCCGGGAGCACTGGTATTTCAGAAATCACAGGGACCTGTAAATTTATATGATTATCACAACTGGTGGGCTTGGGTTCCCGGGACAAGCTGGAAGCATCCCAAAGGACCTGAGAGTTCTTTATCCGGAAAAGAAAAGTACCCGGTAGTTCATATTGCATTTGAAGATGCGGAAGCTTATGCGAAATGGATCGGAAAGGAACTCCCTTCAGAAGCCGAATGGGAATTTGCCGCGCGCGGAGGACTTGAAGGAAAGAATTTTATCTGGGGAGATACAGATGTTCAATATAGTGCACCACAGGCTAATACATGGCAGGGAGAATTTCCTTATCAGAATTTACTTGTGGATGAATATGAAGGTACGTCTCCTGTAGGAGCATTTGCGCCTAACGGATACGGGCTTTTTGATATGGCAGGTAATGTTTGGGAATGGACGGATGACTGGTATGTGGCCAATCTGGATGAAAGCGCGGATGAATTTAAATCCTGCTGCACACCGGCTGTAAATCCGAGAGTTCATTCACCCGGCGGAAGCTTTGATGTCCGTCAGCCGCAGATTAAGATCCCTAGAAAGGTTGTAAAAGGAGGTTCGCATCTTTGCGCACCGAATTACTGTCTAAGATACAGACCCGCAGCGCGTCAGCCGCAAATGATAGACACAGGAATGAGTCATATCGGATTCAGATGTATTGTGAGAAACAATACATAAACGAATTTATTTTTAAATGTATTATCTCTAAACACAATTAACCAATTAACACTCCGCCGCGGCGGATAACCAATTAACCCATTTATGAAAAAAATATTTTTAGTAATACTGATTTCAGGATTTGTATTATCTTCATGTGGTAAAAAAGAGGATACAACAAAAGTTACAGATGATAAAACAACAACTCAGGCGGATGCTACAAAGACAATTGCAAAGGAAGCATATATATATGCATATCCGGTAGCACAGATGTACGGAATAATTTACGCATACAATATAGATGAGAAGAATCCGGGATACAAAGGACCATTCAATAAAATCGTAAATGTTCCGAGAGTATTTACTCCGGAAGATAAGGCAATCGTAACTCCTAATTCTGATACTCCTTATTCATTCCTTACAATGGATCTAAGAGCTGAACCGATAGTTATTTCTGTTCCTGAAATTCAGAAGGACAGATATTATTCAATAATGTTTCTGGATCTGTATACATACATCTATGATGTAGTGGGAAGCCGCGCTACAGGAAACGGAGCCGGGAAATATATGGTAGTAGGTCCTGACTGGAAAGGCGAGAAGCCGGAAGGAATAGATAAAGTTCTGAAATGTGATACTCAATTCTCATTGGCAGCTTTCAGAACACAGCTTTTTAATCCGGCTGATCTTAAAAATGTAATAAAGATACAGGATCAGTATAAAGCTGAACCTTTGAGTACATATCTTAAAACACCTCCTCCTCCTGCACCTCCGGCAATTGAATGGCCGGCATTTGATGCAAAAGTAGCTGAAAGGGAAGGAATGCTTTCTTATTTGAGTTTCCTTTTACAGTTTTGTCCTGTACTACCATCAGAAACAAAACTCAGAGCCGAATTTGATAAGATAGGAATTATTCCGGGAAAACCATTTAATGAAGGTTCAAAGGAATTCGCAGAGATTTCAGCCGGCTATACAGAAGCTATGGATTCAATGGAGACGACAATAAAGGAAGTTCTAAAAGAAAAGGTATCATCAGGTGAATTTTTCGGATCTGAGAAATTTTTAGGTGATAACTACATGTACAGAGCTATCGGCGCAAAACTGGGGATCGGCGGACTTATCAAACAGGAAGCTGAATATTATCCATTCAGAGAAGATGCAACCGGACAACCATTAAATACGGCAACTAACAAATATGAAGTAACTTTTAAGAAAGGTGATTTTCCTCCGGTAAACGCCTTCTGGTCATTTACAATGTATGATGGTAAGACTCAGCTTCTGATAGAAAATCCTATAAACCGATATATTATAAATTCTCCAATGCTGCCTCAATTGAAATTAGGTGCAGACAGTTCGCTGACAATTTACATTCAGAAAGATTCACCCGGTAAAGATAAGGAATCCAACTGGCTTCCGGCTCCTGACGGTATTGCTTATGTAGTGCTGAGATGTTACTGGCCAAAAGAAGCGATACTGAACGGTACATGGAAAGCGCCTGAGATAGTAAAGGTTAACTGATATTTATAAATAAATTGTATTATATATAAAAGTGCAGCAAAATTTAATTTGCTGCACTTTTAGTTTGTAGTATTTTTTTCCTGACTTCAGCACAGGGACACCCTAACAGTAAATCAGTATTTCAAATTTCTTAATATTGATTTTTTGAATTGTATCAAAGGAGAAGTTTTAATCTTCAGCAGGATACAAAAAGATCTATACTCAATTCATCATAATGGATTGAGTTCTAGTTTATATTCCCCCTCCTTGCAAAGGAGGGGGTTAGGGGGAGGTTGTTAATTGGAAGTTAAGCTTTTCTTAATTCAGTCAAAATCATATCAGCAGCTTCTTCAATATTATTT
>JAGQWH010000219.1 GCA_020437545.1 Ignavibacteriota bacterium | reverse complement strand
CAATTTATCACCAGCGGGCGATTTTTCTTTGCTTCTTTCTTTTGATCGTTCAAAAGAAAGAAGGTAAATCTGAGTATGGTTCAATTCCAATCAATAATTTTATAAAATGGTTTGGAAAAATATGGAGGTATCATGATTAACTATTATTTATTCTTTCGCCGCAAGCGGCGCAGAATTTAACCCTAAGCAATTAATTTTTAGTCAATAAAAAAAGCGGGGTCTCCCCCGCTTATTTATTCACTATGCTTCACGTGAATCTTTTAACTAATAATTTTAGAATTACCAACTGTCAACTGTCAACTATCAACTGTCAACTATCAACTGTCAACTATCAATTATCAGTACGGCTTATTTATCAGCGCTCTGTACTGCGGCGATGATAATCCGTATTTTCTCTTCACGTGCAGCTTTGCTCTGCGAGCCCTGTCTGTCAGTCCGTTAATACCTTTCGTATATTCTATCATCTTACCGCGGTGATTCGTGAATGCGGTTTCCTTCTGTGCAACTGTCTCAAGCGATTCCGTCAGTTCATCTCTCATTGTTTCAAGTGATGCTATGCTCAGAGACGGATCTTCAGGAGTGTAGAAAGAATAATTTTTCAGAAGTCCTATCAGCTCCCTGAATTTCCCTAACCTTGTCTTGACATCCAGACCTGAAACCGAATTGAAGTCGGGTTGAGGATCGCCTTCCTGCAGTTCCTTCAGAATTTGTTCGGATCTTTTTTTATGACGTGTTATATTTTCGCCTGTGATCTGACGAACTATGCTGTTCACCTGTCCGTACTCCGGTGAATCTATTCCCTTGAGCTCGGCTGTAAGGTAACGGATAGCTCTGACAGTTAATAAAAGCGCTTCGACCATATCAGCATTTTCCTTTTTTGCCGTAGTAAGCGCTCCGCGGGATTCATTCAGATCTGTCATGGTTGATTCTACTGTATCCATGAACTCTCTGTAATTATCCACTTTTATTTCCGATGATACGGGTTTGTATCTATCATAACCTGCTACTGATATGAGCAGATCCCTGCTGTTTTTTATTTTAGCTTCCATCGAAGCTCTGCTGTGATTTGACATTTTAGTTTTATTTAAAGTTTATAAATGTTTAAGATAATTTGATCTCAATTTTCTCTGAATCGTTGCTTTATCATATAACATTATTCCACAACCTCTTGCATACATTTAAGACAATTGATTAACATTTATAAACTTACGGCGGGACTCCGCAGTAGCGCTCTATCACGCCGTCAAAGGCGTTTGCTCGTTCTGCTTTGAGTTTAAAATAAAATTTGCGGCGGGCTGACGCTGTTTCAAATATGATCAGTAATGCTCTTATCATATCTGCTGCCGTGCAGATCCTGATCGCGATCACTTCGGATGCATTACGGAAATTACAGATAAAAAACATTATACCGTTTGCATAATGAAGATAAGCATCCGCATCAGCTATGAATTGTTTTATTTCCGGATCCTTCAATCCGGTTTTTGAAATCTTTCGGTTTTTCTCTTTTATATTTATTTCTTTTAAACTTTTCAAAATCAGGATCAATCGAATAAAGTATTCAGTGATATTTCCAAAAACTTTTGACTCCTTTTCTCTGAGAATGTTCATATTAACAAATTTAGTCATCTCATTTGCAGTTGAAATGCTCTCATTGTAAAAGTCAGCAGCACTATTTGCAGTTGAAATGCTCTCATTGTCAAAGTCAGCTGCACTATTTGCAATTGAAATGCTCTCATTGTCAAAGTCAGCTGCACTATTTGCTGTTGAAATGCTCTCATTGTCAAAGTCAGCTGCACTATTTGCAGTTGATCTTTTATCATTGTCAGATTTTCCGGGCGATATGTAAATTGTTTTTTTCATTTATCTTCTGCGGGAAAAATCCTGCTTCTTTAAACTTACAAATATACTTTCTGATTGTGATTCCTTTTAAACCGTCAGACATAATATTTCTGATAAAGTTTAATTGAATCTTTATATCACATTCCCAAAAAAAAGTTCCGTTATCATTTTCAAAAATTTTCAACCTCAATTTCCAATTGCCCGCCATGGAGGAATACCTAATACTCAATACCCAATACTCAATACTCAATACCCAATACTCAATACTCAATACTCAATACTCAATACCCAATACTCAATACCGGATATTAATATATTTATAATTTAAAACCGAACTTTTATATTCAATAAACAAAAATCTTATGCTGAAAAAATATGGTTCCCTGGTTTATTCTGAATATAAAATTGTTTTTGATAATGAAGAAATAAATAAGAAAAACGGTATTACTCCGGAAATTAAGAAACTTCTTGAAAAAACAATTAAGAAAGTCTTAAATAAGAAAAAAAATGTCGAAGAAGAATTAATATTGCTGATTCAGAAATATCCCGATATACCTCAGTTCAAGAATTATCTTTCCACTCATTATTCGCTTAATGACAGGCTCGACAAAGCATTTGAAATAAATCACAGGATAGTAAAAGAGCACCCTGATTATCTGTTTGGAAAGATCAATCTGGCAATGGAATATCTGGAAAAGGGTGAGTTTGAAAAGATACCTGAAATTCTCGGCGAGGCATTGGAATTAAAATCTTTGTATCCGGAAAGAGAGGAGTTTCATATCGAAGAAGTAATGTCATTTTACAATGTATCCGTATTGTACTTTGTCGAAACCGGAAATATTGAAGCTGCAGAAACGCGTTTCAAAGTTATGTATGATCTGGATAAAGAAAATCCTAAGACCTCTCAGGCGGCTGAAATAATTGCCATGCATAATTTTGAAGCAAGTATCGAAAGAAATAAGTTAAATATTGCAAAATCAAGAGAATCAAATTTTATTCCAAAGAAAAAATACAAACAGACTTTTGCTGAGCCTGTCTTCATTAATCCTGATATTAAATTGTTATATCAGTACAGTTTTCAGATTGACATTAACCTGTTAAAAAGATTACTCGAATTGCCCAGGGAAAGTCTGATAGAAGACTTGCAGAAGGTTGTAATTGACTGTATCGTCAGATACAAATATTTCAAAAAGCTCGAATGGGAAGACCGCACTCACTCATTCGCGTTGCATGCTATGTTCATGCTTCGCGAATTAAAAGCGGAAGAATTTCTTGAGACTGTTCTAGATCTTCTGAGACAGAATCAAAATTTTGTTGATTACTGGCTGGGTGATCTGATCACTGAATATATGTGGATGATAATTTATGAACTTGGGAAGGATCAATTAGAAGTTTTAAAAAACTATATACTCGAAGAAGGTAACTCTACTTATGCTAGAACTGCAATAAGTGAAGCTGTCAGTCAGATCGCAGTGAATTTTCCTGAAAGAAGAAATGAGGTAATTAAATGGTATTATAATGTTTTTAATTTTTTCATAGAAGAAAACGATAATGATGATCTTATTGATACTACTGTAATTGGATTAATGGTTTGTGATGTACTGGATTTGAAACCGGTTGAACTCGAAAAAACAATAAAAAGAATGTACGTCATTGATATCATTGATTTGGGAATTGTTGGAGAACAGAAAGAGCTTCTTAAAGACCTTCATGATAAAAACTTTAAAGTATACAAACGAAAAAATTTCAGTCTGGAAGAAGTTTACAAAGAATTTTCAAAACAGGAGAAGTATGTCGAAAATATATCAGCAAAGAACAGAGCAAAAGCTGAAGAGGCAGAAAGATTTAAAGAATACCCTTCCTTACCGGAAATGTACAAAAACACAGGGCGAAACGATAAATGTCCCTGCGGCAGCGGTCTGAAGTTCAAGAAGTGTCATGGGAAAGGTTTATAATAAGCTTGTAAAAATCTAACTCACACTTTTACATTCTTCCATTTACCTCTTGTAAAAAGCCAGAGTGTGAAAATTCCGACAGACGTTTCAGAAATGAATACACCCCAGTAAACTCCGAGATATTGCCAGTTAAGATCCAACGCAAGGTAATATGATAAAGGAATCTGAATCATCCAGAAAAATACAATATTGATCAGCGTCGGAGTCCTTGTATCTCCCGAACCGTTGAATGCCTGCGCAGATACCATCCACCAGCCGTAAATAAAATAAGCGTATGATAGAATTTGCAGCCAGGAAGATCCTATATCGATTATGGTTTTATCATCGGTAAACATTTTCATAAGCGATTCATTAAAGAAAAAATATACTGTCGAGACTGCAATAAGAAATATCATATTATAAATTCCGGTTCTCCAGACAGCTGCTTCCGCTCTGTCAGGTTTGCCTGCGCCAAGATTTTGTCCGACCAGTGTTGCAGCTGCATTTGATAATCCCCAGGCTGGCATCAAAGTAAACAACATTATTCTTAATGCAATTGTCGAACCTGCAACTGCTTCGCTCCCTGTATCCGCAAGTATTCTCATCAGAAATATCCAGGAAGACATTCCGACAAACATTTGACCAATGCCTCCAATGGAAGTACGGAAAATATTCCACATAATTTTTGCATTCCATCTTATTTCCGAAATCTTTGCCTGGATATGCTTGCTTCCCTTGAAGAGTATCCATATCTGCAAAATAACTCCGGTACTTCTTCCTATATTAGTTGCTATTGCAGCGCCTTCTATGCCATATGAAGGAATAAAAGCAAATCCGAAAATAAACACAGGGTCAAGAATAATATTTATTATATTTGAGATCCAGAGAATCTTCATTGCAACGGCAGCATCCCCTGCTCCGCGGAAGATTGCATTGAGAATGAATAAAAGCATGATCACAAAATTACCGCCAAGCATCCATTGTGTATAACGATAACCGTGCTCAAGCGCCCACTGATCAGCTCCCATCAGAGCCAGTAATTCCTTTGCGTAGAATATTCCGGCAATGGCAAATGGAACCGATGCTATAATTCCGAGAATGATGGATTGAATGGCTGTTTCTCCGGCTTCCTCTGTATTCTTTTCTCCTGTTCTGCGGGCAATGATAGCAGTTACTGCAGTGGCAAGTCCCATAGATATGGAATACAGTATGAACAAGTATGTTTCTGTCAGTCCCACTGTAGCAACTGCCGACGAACCTAACTTCCCGACAAAGTAAATATCCACAAGTGCAAATGTTGATTCCATTACCAGCTCAAGGATCATAGGAACTGCAAGAAGGAAGACCGCTTTCTTTATGCTGATCTTAGTATAATCTGCTTCTGTTCCGCGAATGGCATCAGTAAGCTGTGCAATAAATGATGATGATGTCTTGGATGATTCTTTCGTTTCAGGCATGCCTTTTAAAATTCTCTTAAAATAAAATTCTTAAACTAAATTTAATATGTGAAATTTTGCAAAACGAAAATATTTTTTAAATATTTATAAACTAAATTCTTGATATTTATTATTTAATATTTATTACTTATTACTATATTCCCTATGTGAACTATGTTCCTATGTTGTAAAAAAATTTAACATCATAGAGAATATTTTAGCTTATAAAAAGAATTCAGACAATTTTACAAGATCTTTCTCTAGACAATTCTAAACACTCAATATGTAAATTATCTGAAATTATATTTTTT
>JAGQWH010000218.1 GCA_020437545.1 Ignavibacteriota bacterium | reverse complement strand
AGTTTATTCAGGAGATAAAAATACTTTCTGCCTTCGTCATTTCTGAGTTCGGTCTGAATAAGATATTCCTTTCCCAGTTTATGCAGCTCAGAAGAGAATTTATGGATAAGATTAACGGATGTTTTAGGATCAAATTTCTTACCGGGAAAAAGTTTAAGGAAAATTTTTTCTTCGGATAGATTTTTATTATCAAATTCGGGATAGAACGGCTTCAGACATTTAAAAAAATCAGAGAGATTTCTTCCGGTACTGAAAAACGGGGAATTCACAAATCTTTCAAATTCTGAAAATTCAGCAGCAGATAAGGTCTTCAGTAACTTTATTAATTTAATATCATTCATAAAAAATACCGGGGAATATTTGTCAGAATGGGTGAATGAAAAATAGCCATTTACAGCTCCAATTGAAAGATTAATATTGAAATCACATCACCTTATTTGTCAGAATCAGAAAAAACTTTCTTTATAAAGTTTGATATTCATGTATAACTTGTATCAAATCAACAAACAATGAAAGAAATTGAAAGAAAAGAAATGACCGACAATTTAAAAACAATAATCAAAAATTCCGTTAACGATCTTCCTGCAGGGGAGCTGCTTGACCTGATAAGTCTTTCTGCAAGAACAGAACTGTATTTAAAAAGTGATGTAAAGAATACAGATGCCGGAACTACTGATATTGAATTAAAGGATGTGATCAGAAAATACAACCAATTTTTAAAGTGAAAATTAATTCAATTATTTTAAATAATATTTTAAAAAACAAAACCAAATAAAAATGAAAACACTAATATCTTCTTTATTCGCAGAAAAAGGGATTAGTAACAATTTCCTAAAGAATATAATCATAATTGTTATAATTTATATTTTTACAGGAACAATTTCATTAGATGCTCAGACAAATCCATCATCAATATTCAGTCCCCGTGAGACTGAATCAAAAGAGCTGAATGAACTTTTTAATTCTGTTCGTCAAAGTCAGGAAGTGACGGATGCTTTGCCAAATATGTATGATTTCAAGACCAAAGCAAAAAGGGGACTGGACTTTATGAGTCCCGGAAGTAAAATTGTAAATTTGAGATATGAGAGAATTACACAATGGTCTGAATCAATTTCAAAATTATTTTATTCTTATTTACTGGATTTACATAAAGATGAACTGGACAGGATGGTTCCGGGATCTATTGAAGCTGTTATATCAGAATTTGAGAATAAACAAATCAAAGTTGGGATTTTAGTATGGGAAATAGGTAATAACGATGAATCAAGATTAATTAATTCAATAGCAATATTTGATAATAACTGGAATGTGTTGTTTGATTCGGAATTAATAAATTTCATTGTTGGTGTCAGTGAAGGTGATGAATCTGTTAATATTTCTAATGAAAATTCGTCTGGTATATCAGTTAGTTTAAACAACCAAAAGGACAGTCTAATTGCTTATAATTACTGGGTTCATGGTACATTCGGATCACTCAATCATTATAACCAGGTCGACGGGACTGCTATTGTTCCTCCATACATAACTGCTGCCACAAATGATGCTGATTTCAATTTTTATACTGATCAGATAATAAGTATAAGAAGATTAATAGATCCGCTAGCTCCGCCTACAGATCCCTGTTTGTACTTTGGCACAGACGGGCAGATAGCAAATTTATATTCCAATGCGATTCCTTTTGAAAGTTCTGTTAATCTTTCACCATTTAGAAATGATAAATTTAACAACGGAACTTACCAGGTATCCGGATCCAACGGACATACGTGGAGTTTTGAATTTGATTTTTCTGTAAGCGCGGGACCTTTTGGATTAGGTATTACTCCTGTATCAAGCGCAAGCGATTTTACTCTTACTTCACCGGGTTTTTCCGAAGTAAATCTGAATAATTATGTTTATTATTATCCGCTTGGAAATACTTACAGAGCTCTATTTTATGATGGAGGAAGTTTAAATATGAATAATTTTAATCTTCTCACCGGAGATAGTTATGGTGAAATAGGTTATGTAAATGTTTCAATGCCTCTGCAGGTAGCTTACTGGAGTTACCTGATATTGTACCCATTCTCATTCACGGGAAAATATTTAAGAATCTCAAATATTGAATATATCAGGGGGGATCATATCTATCAGCCGACATTTACAATGACATCCTCAAATTATAATATTCAAATTAATCAGATAGATACGATAACTGCAAAGATAAAAAATCAAAGTTATCAAGTAGATCTTGATGGCGGAAGTGTTTCCATGGATGTTTCATCTTTGGGTGATAAGTTAACTTTATTATCACCTGCAACAATACAAATTGGTACAATCGAAACAAGAGTAACAAAAGAGTTTAAATTCATTGTGAGGGGAAACTCAAACGGGATTGTTACTCCTCAGATAAATATCTCATCTTTAGGATGGGGATATCCTGTCCCGCCGGATGTTATTATAAATAATATAATAAGCATAGATTCAAATATTGAAGTAGGACCATTGACAAAAACGCTTTCGCTGAACATGTTCATACAGGGATTCTTTAATACTGCAACTAATCTTATGGTCCCTGATACTGTAACTGTTTATTTACGAAACAGTGCGTCTCCTTTTGCTATAGAAGATTCAGCTACAGCAAATGTCACTTCAGACGGAGACGGATTATTTACTTTCCTTAATGCAGATAACGGTACTCCTTATTATATTGAAGTAAGACACAGGAATTCAATAGAGACATGGAGTAAGATTCCGCAGCAGTTTACTGCTTCTAATCTTACATATAATTTTTCACAGTCGGTGACAACAGCTTACGGAGATAATCTGATCGAAGTTAAGCCGGCTCCGGATGCTATATATGCAGTTTATAACGGTGACGAAAATCAGAATGGAACAGTTGATCTGACGGATGTTGTGAATGTCTCGAATGCGGCAAGTTCATTTATCAGCGGGTATGTGACTTCTGACATGAACGGTGACAATATCACTGATCTGAATGATCTTGTAATTACAAGTAATAATGCGAGTGCGTTTGTGGCGGCAGTGAAGCCGTGATTTAATTAGGAATTACGAATTAGCAATTAGGAATACATCCGTCGATCAGTAAATGCGATGCCATCCCAAATTTAGTTCAGCCGGGATGGCATCGCTGTTTAAAATATCGTCCTGCAAATATATAATTGCTAATTGAAATAAATTTATCTAAGTTTTTCCAATTCTAAACTATATCAGTTTGGAGCAAAAGTTTTTGTCAGTTCAAATTTAGCCCGTCGTTATTTCCGGTTTAAATATGATTGATTTTAAATGCAATTAAATCAACAAATCAAACAGGAAAGAAAATTTTAATCTATTAAAATCTATTTTAAAAAATTTTAATATACAGGATTTAATTTTTCTTATCTGAATTCCTCATCGCACAAACATGCTCAATTTAATATTCATTTAATTAGTTTCGGCTTATATGGCTTCAATGTTATTTTTACTGCTTTAGATGCATAAGAAAATCCGGAGATGATAGTCTTATCTTAATCTTTGATTTTGATCACAAGATATCATATAAAATTTTTATATAAATAAATAAACTATCATCATGAAAAACATTTTTTCTCTTTCCGGAATTACGCAGATCTCATCTGAAAATAATTTCAACAGATTTTCTTTCCGAAAATACTTAAAAATAATTTTAATTATTTCAATAGTTTTTATTTCTTTCGGGCTTCAGGCGCAGCCGGTAATTACATCATTTTCCCCTCAGAGCGGACCAGCCGGGACAATGATAACGGTCACCGGAAGCGGATTCAGTCTGGCTCCCGGAGCAAATGTTGTATTCTTTGGAGCGGTAAAAGCTTTTGTACCGGCATCAACAAATACAAGTTTGACAGTCCAGGTACCTATAAGTGCAAATCATGATTACATTTCAGTAACAAATGTTGAAACCGGTCTGACCGGATATTCAGCTGTTCCTTTCAATGAAACCTTTCCCGGAGGATGTAAGCCTGAATTTGCTGCAAAAGTGGATTTTACGTCAGGCACAAATCCATATTCAGTCAGCTTATGTGATATGGATAAAAACGGCAAGCCGGATCTGGCAGTTACAAATTTTGGCAGTAACACGGTATCAGTATATACTAATATATCTGTGCCCGGAACGATAAATGGAAGTAGTTTAGCAGCAAAAGTTGATTACATAACAGGATCATCTCCAAAGTCTGTATCCTTCGGCGACATAGACGGGGACGGAAGACCTGATATGATAGTGACTAACAGCGGAGACACTTCAGTATCAGTATTCCGAAACACTTCCACATTCGGAAATATAAGTTTTGCAGCAAAGATTGATTTCCCGGCGGGAGGATCTCCCTGGTCTGTAAGCATAGGCGACATAAACGGAGACGGTAAACCTGATCTGGTGGTTGCAAACAGGGTCAGCTGGACAGTATCGGTGATCCGGAATACTTCTACTTCAGGCAATATAAGCTTTCTTCCAAAGGTTGATTTTGGAACAGGTCAGTCCCCGTATTCAGTCAGCATCGGTGACCTGGACAATGACGGCAAGCCCGATCTGGCAGTGGCAAACAGCGCCAGCAACACTGCATCGGTTTTTAAAAATACTTCTACATCCGGAGGAGTAAGCTTTGCCGGAAAAGTTGATTTTAATACCGGAGGCAGTCCGGTTTCCATAAGCATTGGCGATATAGACGGAGACGGCAAACCTGATCTGGCTGTTGCAAATAACAGCAGTAATAATGCATCGGTATTGCGAAATGTAACCGCACCCGGAGTCATCAATTCAGGAAGTTTTGCTGCAAAGGTTGACTTTGCAGCCGGAGGAGCTCCGCAAATTGTCAGCATTGGAGACATAGACGGAGATGGCAAGCCGGATCTGGCAATTGCAAATTTTACAGGTAATACAGTATCGGTTTTACGCAATTCTTCAGTGCCGGGAACAGTTAACTTTGCGGCAAAAGTTGATTACCCGACCGGAGGTCAGGCATCATACGTCAGCATTTGCGACATCGACGGGGACAGCAAGCCGGAGGTCACTGCGACAAATTACAACAATACTACTCTGTCTGTACTAAGAAACTTATCAACTACGGCATCATTACAGACTAGTTTATCCGGTAACGGAAACCCTATCACAAACGGATCGGTCACACCCAGCTTAACAAATTTTACTGATTTTGGAAATTTAAATATAATTGAAAACCTTACACGCACTTATTCATTTCAGAATACAAGTTCCGACAGCTTAAGTGTCGACAGCATAAAAATGACAGGAGCTGATCCGTCTTCATTTGCACCCGGACCTGTAACACCAGCCGGGAAAATTGCGCCCGGCGCAACGAAAACCTTTACTGTTACATATGTGCTTTCAGGTCTTGGATTAAAAAATGCGACTGTAAACATTTATTCAAACATAAATTCCGGCACGGTGTGTCTTATTCAGCAAACATATACTTTCGCTGTAAAAGCTAATCAGATCTCATCGCCGCTTGACATTACGTCTTTCTCCCCGCAGAGCGGACCTGCAGGGACGGTGGTTACCATAAGAGGAAGCGGATTCAATACAACTCCTTCAAATAA
>JAGQWH010000217.1 GCA_020437545.1 Ignavibacteriota bacterium | reverse complement strand
AATAAACTTTTGTGAGGCTTTCTATTTTAAACATAAGGTCTCTACTCACTCTACACACTCTACACACTCTACACACTCTATACACTCTATACACTCTACACACTCAAAATTACTCAATGGAAATTTAATTATGTGTTGTTTAACT
This sequence comes from Ignavibacteriota bacterium, assembly GCA_020437545.1. Taxonomy (GTDB): domain Bacteria; phylum Bacteroidota; class Ignavibacteria; order Tepidaquicellales; family Tepidaquicellaceae; genus JAGPCH01. The sequence continues at coordinate 5,422 of JAGQWH010000217.1, read as the reverse complement.
TTAAGTAAATCGATTCGGATTTAAACCCTCATTTGTCACAGATCTATTGTGAATCTTAAATTAATAAAATCAGTTAGCATTCAAAGTTCGTATTCTAAACAATCAAAATTGCCCAATTGAAATTATTCATACAAATAATATTAATCAGCTTCACGTTTGTTATGTATTCTTGTCAGAATCTGAGTATTGATGAAATGGTTGAGATCAATGAGAATGAAGACTGGCTGTTTATAGGAGGCGATGTTGAAAGAACAAATATTTCCAAATCCAAAGTCGATCTTGAGCCACCTTTTAAACTATACTGGCAATACGATGTGGACGGAGGTCTTTCTAAGAATTGTCTTGCCGTAAGTGATGCAATACTTTTTGTAAATACTCTTAACGGTGAATTCTTTGCTATTGACATAACAAGCGGGAAGAGCCTCGGGCGAACTTCAACAATTGGAAAATCCTCATTTTCCACACCTGTAATTCTTGGAAATAATGTTATCATTGCCTCATCAGGAGATTCCAGGAGTAAAGTGTTTAATTATAATCTTGTCACGGGTATTGTCAAATGGGAAAAAAAGATCGGCTGGGTTGAATCATCTCCGCTTCCGGACGGCGACAATATAATCTTCTGTGCAGTAGACGGGATAGTTTATAATCTTAACAGTAAGACAGGCGGATTTAACTGGACTACCCGTTATGCTGATAAGAAAAAAAGGTACGGATCTTTTTATACAAGTCCTGCTATCGCCGGAAATCTGATTCTTGCAGGAAATTCTGATTATAATATGTATGCATTTGATCTGAATACCGGAAAAGAAATATGGAATTATGAAACCGGTAATTCCATCAACTGTGATGCAGCTGTCAGTGAAGGTAAAATTTATTTTGGTTCTGATGATATGTCTTTCTATTGTCTTGATACTACCGGAAATCTCGTATGGAAGAAAGAACTAGATACAAAGATCCTCTCTTCCCCGACCTTTTATGACAGCACAGTCATTATTTCAGCAATTAACGGAAATGTATATTCTCTGAATAAATATACGGGTGACAGCATCTGGGCATATACAACCAAAGGTGTCATCACAGCTTCACCTCTGATACAGAATAATAAAGTTTATGTCGGTTCTTATGATACTTATTTCTATTGTCTTAATGTCTCTGATGGAAGAGAGCTCTGGAAGTATCAGTGTGAAGGAAGAATAAAAACCAGTGCGGTAATCTGGAAAAATTTTATTTTTACAGCCAGTGACAGGAAATATGTTTATTGCTTTTCAGATAAAGAAATGCCTGAAGAAGAATTTAAACCAAAACCGAGATGAGATCTTTATTTAAAAATATTTTACTATTGATTTTTTTCATTCTGAAAATCAACACTGTAAATTCTCAGACCGATTCATCATTTGCAGAAGAAAATTATGAAGCTGAACAAAGGGATTCCATTTCAGTCTCTGATACACTCAGAGCTGAAACAGATTCGGTTAAGTATTATTCATTATCAGTAAAAACAAATATTGAAAATGCAGAGGTTTATTCAGATTCTGTTTTTATCGGCAGAACTCCGCTTGATACTTTTAAAATAAAAGAAGGCAGACATTTTCTCAAAATTATCAATCCGATTTCCCTTAAAGAATGGAGCAACTATATAATCAGAATAGACGCAAACATTGACAAAGATACTACATTCAATATTGAATTCGATTATTTCTATTTTATAAATACAATTCCTTATAATGTTAAGGTCTTCAATAATGATTCATTGCTTGGCGAAACTCCTCTCAGATTTTACAGTGAAAAAAAACTGGAAGGATTCCTGAATTTTAACAAGATGGACTATAAAGATAAAGTATTTGATCTGAGAAATTATGATTTCAAAACCGGATTGAGTATAGAACTTCTTCCAAAAGGAACTGAAACGGTAAATGACATAGTATATCAGGACCGTTCCACTCAGTTTAAAACAAAAAGACCGCTTCTCCCTATCTTCGGAACAGCTCTGTTAACCATTGGCAGTGGTATATTTGCTATTAATTACAAACAATCCGCCAATAACGAATATGATAAATATCTGAGGACAGGCAATACCACATTTCTTAACAATGCCAATAATGACGATACGGTCTTTACAGTTTCGATTATACTGATGCAGGCGGCACTTGCGGGACTGATTTATTTCTTGTTTTTTGATTAATAAAAAAGAATATGAATTAATCAACCATCTCCAGTTTCTCCCCGGGTTTTAAAACAAGATTTCTCCATACAATTGTAAGCAGTATTATCACAGAACCTATAATAGCATAAACACTCGGTGTTTCACCGACTCCAATAAAAACCCAGATAGGACTCAGAATAGCCTCAAGCATTGCAATGATCATGGATTCCGTAGCAGAAATATATTTCACTCCTTCATTGAATATAATGTAACTGATGCCTATCTGAAATATTCCCATATATAACAGCACCAGTCCCTGAGTAAAGCCGAACGCAAAATTTCCCCAGATGAACGGCAGACAGAATAAACATACAAGAAAATTTCCGGCTACAATATACACGAGCGTCTCATCCCGGTTATGACGCTGTCTTTTCCATTTCAGAAAAAGTGTAAAGAGCGCGAAGCATATGCCCGATCCTATTGCTATGATGTTGCCGAGATAACCCGACAATTCCAGTTTGCCGAAGAAGAACAACACCATTCCGATGAGGCAAAAAATTAATGCTACTAAATTCTTCTTTTCAAATTTTGTCTTCAGAAAAACAGGTTCCAGAAAAAGCAGGTAGATCGGCGCAGTGAACTGGAGGAAGATCGCATTGGCAATGGTAGTAAGCTTTGCGGCTACGACAAAAAGTATAAGTATCAGTGAGTAGCTCAGACTGCACAGCACGGAGATCAGGTCAAATTCAAACTTAAGCTTTTTCTTTCTGAGAGATGAGATCGCAATTATCGTGATCGCAGCGATGAGAGATCTGTAGAAGGATATCTGAAAAGCGTCAAGTGTCAGGATCCTGATGAAAAGTCCGCCGGAGCTCCAGAGCAGCGCGGCTGCGCTGATGTAGATCAGTCCTTTCTTGTGTGCGGGGATTGAGTTGATGATCTTACTGAACACTATGCAGATTTAAAATTTATTCAGCATAATACGATTAAAAGAGGTCAAGTTGAATTCAAAATCTAACCGCTTCGAACCGGATATCCGGAACGCCAATGTTCATTATTTATTGATGATAGGATTTTTTATTTTTTAGAAAAATTAATTTGTAACTTGACTTTTATCTCCGTTTTTTTTTTCGTAGAAATTCGGATTTACAAATATGAAGAAGGTAAAGCAGTAGAATTTAAAGAAATTTCTCAAACCCCAAATGAGAAATTGCTCTTTGTGAAGAAGCAAATATTGAATGAATAGTAAGTTAGACCCCAATCTAATTTTAATTTCATATCAAGTTAAATTTTAAAACTATTTAATAGTAATTATGAAAAAGGTAATTATTGTAATACTCGCTATTCCCTCGAAACTAATATCCGACAATAATATGAAATCTAAAATAAATATATTTTTTTCTCTATTAATTCTTTTTTTCATCTTCATACAAGATTCATTTTCCCAACCTCATACCGAGTGGGTGCAAAGATTTAACAGTCCTGAAAATTACAATGTTTATGTGTCTGATATGGCTGTAGACAACTCAGGGAATGTATATCTCACGGGGTATGTGAGTGTAAACGATACAAATCAAAATTATGTAACTATAAAGTATGATCCACAGGGTGAACAAAAATGGGTACGATATTATGATGGACCTGATCATAGAGAGGATAAACCTACCGCAATTGCAGTGGATGATTCCGGAAATGTGATAGTTTCCGGATCCAGCTATTCAAATAATAGTTCTTACGATTTCTTAACTATAAAATATAATTCTAATGGTGATTCTTTGTGGACTAGAAGATATACAAGTGGATTATTAGTTAGAGCTATGAAGTTAGATAATTTGGGCAATATAATCGTTACAGGGACAAATATAATTGGAGACATAATAACAACAAAATATAGTTATTTTGGACTTCAAGAATGGTCAAAAATTTTTAATGGTAAGGGTAACGGATATGATGATCCTCATTCAATTTCCGTTGATTTTAATAACAATATTTACATAAATGGTTTTAGTTTTAACAGTAGTGGCAGTGTTACTTTGAAATATGATCCTAAAGGAAATGAAATTTGGAATAGATATTTTTTTGCCAGCTGGTATTATATAGATGTCGATACAACTGGAAACATCTATTGCGGTGGAGTTACTTTAGGAAATGGAATAGATTATTGTGTATTAAAGTATAATTCTTTAGGTGATACTATTTGGAGCAGAAAATATGACAGTGGAAATATTACAAACAATAATGATGATTCAAGAGAAATGTATGTTGATAAACAAGGGAATGTTACGATTACAGGTGTAAACTCTCCTGATTTACACGATTTTGATATTGCTACCGTAAAATATAATACAGATGGAGAGACTATATGGTCACATAAATATATTGGAATTAATTCGAGTAATGAAGATTCTAAAGGTGTTATTGGAGATAAATTTGGAAATATCTACATTGGGGGTGTAACAAATGATGCTCAGCTTTCACTGAAATATCTAATTATAAAATATAATTTTAGCGGAAATCAGCAATGGGTGGAAAAATATGATAACAACCCTCAAACATCTCATAGTATAAGAAAAATCAAAATAGATTCAAGCGGAAGTATTTATATAACAGGTATAGCTACAGGATATGGAATAAGTCAGGATATTCTTACGATTAAATATTCAACAATGACTGAATATAATAATCCTATACATTTAATACCAATAGATTTTAAATTATATCAAAATTACCCTAACCCATTTAATCCAAAAACAACTATAAATTACGACTTACCTGTTTTAAGCACTGTAAGTTTAAAAGTTTTTAATATTATAGGAAAAGAGATTTATACTTTGGTTAAAGAAAAGCAAAATGCAGGGAAGTATGATTATGTTTTTGATGGATCAGACTTAACCAGTGGAATTTATTTTTACACTTTATCAGCAAATGGTTTAATAATAAGTACAAAGAAACTAATTCTTTTAAAATAAAAAGGAGCGGATATGTTTGCAAAATTTGTAAACAACAATTCACGGAGAAGTTAAATTTAAAATTGAAGTAAAAAGAGGGTAAAGACTCTTATTCATTTCCCGCCAGGAAATTAAAAGATTATTCTTAAATAATTTTAAGAATTGCCTTTCCCTCTTTATTTTAAATAATAGCAATCTTACTAATTTTAAACTTATATTAAAATGAAAAAGCAAAATTTTATTTATTTCGCAGTCAATACTGTCCAAAACATTTTCAAATAAGTAAAAAAGCTTTAATAATAAATGCTAATCTATGTTTTTATCTGTTCAA
>JAGQWH010000216.1 GCA_020437545.1 Ignavibacteriota bacterium | reverse complement strand
GTTGATTTTGTTAAATAATATTTATTTTAAAAAAATCAAAAATCAAAAATCAAAAATCAAAATAATTCCCAAATCCGAAATCCCAAATTCCAAATTCCAAATCTTAAGAACTTTAATCTTGATTCTTTAAATTATTATTGATAAAATGGGTACAAAATATATTCAAAAAATAAATTAAATAAGGAAAAAAAATGAAAAGAAAAAATCTACAGTATTTAGTAATTGCTTTAGCTTTAATAATTGGAAGTTTTTCTGATTCTTATTCACAATGGACAATAGCCGGAGCTGTATCAGGTGCCGGAACATTTCCAAGTATTTCAGTAGTGGATCAGAATACTGCCTGGGTAGCGGGCGGAACTAACACTCCTGCTGTATTCAGAACAACTAACGGAGGTACCTCCTGGCAAACTATTCCTACAACAGGCGTACCATTAGACGTTTTTTGTGTATGGGCAAGAAGCGTTGACGAAGCTTACATCGGTAACGGCGGCGGCGCCGGCGGTACAGGTGGAAATGCAAGTTTTTATAAAACAACAGACGGCGGAACTACCTGGACAACAGTTGCTTCTACAGGCGGTTCAGCAGGATTCTTTAACGGAATAGTTTTTTCCAATACCATGCCTTCTTTTGGAATCGCTCAAAGTGATCCACCTTCTGGTGTTGGAAATCCATATTATGTATCAGTAACAACAGACGGCGGAGCAACTTGGAATCCTACAACTCCTCCGGGAGTTTCGGGTCAGGCTTCTGCTCAGAATTCAATTGTAGTTGTTGATAACATGTTCTATGGTTTCGGACTCGGAAATAATCAGCCAAACAGATGTTATCTTACAAGCGACGGCGGTGCAACATGGTATATTGGTAATTTTTCTGTTGCCGGTGGTACAAGCGGATTCGTTTCAGGTCTTGCTTTCAGTACTGATAAGATGAGAGGCGTTGCTGCTACAAGTGGTTCACTTCCGAATATTGGAAGAACTACTGATGGTGGTGTGACATGGACTTCTGTTAATGTCGGAGCAAACTTCACAGGTTACTGCACAATGAAATGGATCGAAAATACAAACACAGTTTATATTTCCGCAAATGCCGGTTCAGGTGGTGTAGTAAAGAAAAGTACTGACGGCGGATTAACATGGACTACTATGACAACTTCAGGTCTTACAGGAATCACTCACATGGAATTCAAAAGAGTAGGTACTACAGTATACGGTTATGCAGCTACAGCCAACGGTGCTATCCTGAAAATGACTGATGTAGTAACTGAAGTTACACCAATTAATTCAGCAGTTCCTTCAGATTACAAACTTGATCAGAATTATCCGAATCCTTTCAATCCATCAACAACTATCAATTTCTCAATTCCTGCATCTTCAAAAGTTACATTAAAAATCTATGATGCATTAGGAAAAGAAGTTGCTAACTTGCTTGATGAAGTAAAACCTGCAGGAAATTATTCAGCAGACTTTACAGCAGGATCCAATTTAAATTCAGGTATTTATTTTTATACATTACAGGCTGGAAGTTTTACAAGCACCAAAAAATTAATGCTCGTTAAGTAATTTAAGATTAATAATTCTAATATTAAACCTGACAGATTTTTTTATGTCTGTCAGGTTTCTTTATTGACATTTAAAATTATAAACTTTAGTTTTCACAAGTTCATTTTTTAAAACTACTAAGCATGAAAGATCTTGTAAAAATAATATACGGTAGCAGACTTCTGAAGAAGTTTATATGGTGTCTTCAGAATTTTCTTACTATGGAATTTTACAGAAAGATCTGCAACAAGTGTTACTGGAGCAACATATACAACTCTCATCACAGTTATCTCAAACAATCTGTTATCCTGCTGATATCATTTATTTCGGTCCTTTTCTTTTCTTTCTTTTATATGCCTACGGATCCGGCAAATTCAAATAAAGTATCTTATTATTTAAGAATAAAGAATTATCTCCTCATTCTTAAATCAAACATAAAGACATTTATCAACGGAATTCATATAAATATTATCATGAAGACCGGCTCTTTTTTCGAATTCATACAGACCAGTTTTAAGAGCAGGGATATATTAATTGCCAAATCCTCTTTTCAGATTTAGAGAACTTTCCGTTCCTCATACCATCAGGTAAAAATCATTCACATACATATTATTCGATTAAGTTATTTTTATGCAGATAGATTATGCATACAGTCTTTGTAAAGAATTTACAATCAGACACTATGAAAATTTTCCGGTAGGTTCTTTTTTAATTCCGGCTGATAAAAGAAAATATATTTACAGTATTTATTCATTTGCACGTTATTCCGATGATATAGCAGATTCTGTTGAATTTTCCGAAACAGAAAAACTGCAAAAGCTAAATGAACTTGAATCAGAGTTATTCAAAATTTATAAAAAGGATTCAGATCTTAAGGATACTTTAATAACAGATACAGAATTCATATTCACTGCTCTTTCTCATACCGTAAACGAACTGAAAATTCCCTTTGAGGAGTTCGTTAAGTTGTTAAATGCTTTCAGACAGGATTCAGTCAGACAAAGTTATTCTGATTTCAGTGAACTCCTGGAATATTCTGATCTGTCCGCTAATCCCATAGGTCATCTGGTTTTATATGTATTCGGTTATGATCCTGTAAAAAACAAAGAATGTTTTGAATATTCCAATAAGATCTGCACAGCGCTTCAGCTTACAAATTTCTGGCAGGATGTATCAGTGGATCTGAAAATGAAAAGAGTTTATATACCGGAAAATATTATGAAAGAAAATAATTATAGTATGGATATGCTTTACAGCAAAACGGAGAATGATGATCTGAGAAATATTATAAAATTGCTTGTGGATAAAACATATATTTTATTTTCAGAAGGCAAGGAAATAACAAACACTGTAAACGGAAGATTAAGATATGAGCTTAAAGCTACAATTGCCGGGGGAGTTGAAATATTAAAGAAAATAGAAAAAATTAATTATTCGGTCTTAAGTCAGAGAGTGAAGTTAAATAAAGCCGAAAAAATTAAATTACTTGGAAAGATAATTTTTAATTGAAAAGTTCAAATGTAAATATAAACTCCGATGAAAGCAGAGAAATTACAAAGCAAAGCAAATCAAGTTTTCTTTATTCATTCTCTTTGCTGTCAAAGGAAAAAAATGATGCAATAAATACAGTGTATGCATACTGCAGGATGACTGATGATATTGTTGATAACGGAAAAAAGTCGCCCGAGGAAAAATACGAAGAGCTGAATGAATGGAGGTCTGAATTAAGTAAAGCCTTATCCGGTGAATCAGTAAAGTTTTCTTTACTTAATAAATTAAATAAGGTAATTAAAAAATTTAGCATTCCGGAATTTCCTTTTTTCGAACTCATAGACGGGATGGAAATGGATCTGAAAAAAAACAGATACAGTACTTTTGCTGAATTAAGGGATTATTGTTATAAGGTTGCATCAACTGTCGGACTGATGTCTATTGAAATTTTCGGATATAAAAATCCTCAGACAAGAAATTTTGCTGTTAATCTTGGAATTGCTCTGCAGCTAACAAATATTTTAAGGGATATAAAAACCGATTCAGAAAATGGCAGGATATATATTCCGATGGAAGATTTAAGAAGATTTAATTACAACGAAAATGATCTTCTGGAAGGAAAGTATAACAGTGAATTTGTAAAGCTGATGGAATTTGAATGCAACAGAGCAAAAAAATATTATGAAGAAGCTGACAGAGAGCTTGCTAAAGAAGATAAAGGAAACATGTTTGCAGCTAGGATCATGGAGTATGTATACTTCAGATTACTCAGAAAGATAGAAAAGAAAAATTATAACGTATTCGAAAAAAAGTTAAGTGTTTCAAAAATAAAAAAAATAATCATAACCACCGGAGTATATCTTAAATACAAATTGCTTTACGGATTTCATGAAGAAAGAGCAGCGATAAGCGAAAAATGAGATCAGGAATGAAACCGGGAAAAGCTGTGACTATCATCGGCGGGGGAATAGCAGGATTGTCTGCTGCAATTTTTCTGAATGAACGCGGTTTCAGGATTAAGCTTCTTGAAACATCTCCAAAATTGGGAGGCAGAGCTTACAGTTTTTTTGATAAAGAGAAAGATCAGTTCTTTGACAACGGTCAGCATATTTTAGCAGGCTGGTATACTAACACTTTTGAGTATCTGAAAATAACCGGCAGTTTTAATAAGCTGAATATTCAGAAAAATCTTGAGGTTAATTTTTTTAATACTGACAGAGAAGTATTTAAACTGAAATGTCCGGATATGACTCCACCCATGAATCTTATTACTGGGTTGTTAAAGTTTAAGGCTTTTAATTTTAAAGATAAATTTGCTTTAAAAAATATCAGCAGTTTACTGAAAGATACCGGAAAGATCTCAGATAGTTTTGAAAATACCGGTCTGCTGTTAAAAAATCTGAATCAAACAGGTAATTTGTTGAAGTATTTCTGGGAGCCGTTTATTCTTGCTGTATTTAATACAACACCGGATAAAGTAAGTACTGAAATTTTTCTGACGGTGATGAATATTGGATTTAATTCCAAGAATAATTCAACTCTTGTCATACCGGAAGTAAATTTAAACGAATTACTGATAAATGATGCAGTTAATTATTTCAGAGAAAATAAAATTGAAGTTGTTCTGAATAGCAGAGTTGAAAGAATTATAACCAATGAAGATGAAAAGAAAATTGATTGTGTGTTGACTGAAAACGGAGATAAATTTAATTCCGATTATTTTATTTCAGCCGTTCCGTTTTTTGGATTTAAGAAATTATTTGATGAAAATATTTATCTGAAGAATAATTTTAAATCAGAATTTTTAAAAACATCTTCGATAGTTTCGGTACACCTGTTCCTTGAAAATGAGATCACTGAAGAAATTTTACCGGCTAACAGTCTAGGAATGACAGGACTGATCGGAACAACGGTTCAGTGGCTGTTCATCAGAAACAGGAAGCATCTTAGTCTGGTGATCAGCGGAGCGGATGATCTTCTTGTAACTGAAATGAGTCAGGATGAAATACTGGAATTATGTCTTAATGATTTAAAAAAGACAATTCCTGGTTTTGATAAAATAAAAATATCGGGTCATAAGATCATCAAAGAAAAAAGAGCGACGTTTGTTCCTGATAAAACAAGTAAAGAGTTAAGACCAAAGCATGAAACAAGTTATAGTAATTTTTTTATAGCAGGGGACTGGACGGATACGGGATTGCCGGCGACTATAGAGAGTGCGGTTACGTCAGCAAAGAAATGCGCTTCTTTAATTACGAATTACGAATTGGGAATTACGAGTTTTGAGAGATGAGAGATGAGAGATGAGAGATGAGTTATGAGAGATGAGAGATGAGATATGAGTTATGAGATATGAGTTATGAGAGATGAGTTATGAGAGATGGGAGATGAGTTATGAGAGATGAGTTATGAGATATGAGATATGAGATATGAGTTATGAGATATGAGATATGAGATATGAGAGATGAGATATGAAATATGAGTTAAGAGTTATAATTTTAAAACAGTATTTGGTTTATTGATCTAATACTGAATACTGAATACTGAATACTGAATACTGAATACTGAATACTGAATACTGAATACTCTATACTCTATACTCAATACAT
>JAGQWH010000215.1 GCA_020437545.1 Ignavibacteriota bacterium | reverse complement strand
TAATAAAACCAAAGTAATCATCGCCATAAGTTTTCAGGGCTTCAGCTGCCGGAAACCTTACACCGAAATAATCAAAGTCCATTAAATTTATCAGAGATGCAATATTATCAAAATTTTTGTAATTCTTAAATGCATAAGAAATGTCTTTTTTGTATAATTTATTGACAGATGTATCAGATGAAAGCTCTCTTAATCTTCCGGAAACTTTGATAATATAATCTGTATCAAGTGTATCGTAAATAATTTTCCCAAGTGCATTTAGCGCAGTTGTTCTTATTCTGATGTCATTATCATATGTAAGCCCCAGTAATTCTTCTTTGCCGACTGAAGTTCTGGTCTCGCCAAAAAGATAACAAATGAATGCTACCTGATCCGGATTTAAAGTTGGTTTGGATCGCATTGAATTATTATATTGATTCAATTGCTGCCTGAAATAATTTCCGATTGAATTACTTATCTTCAAACTCAGATTTCTCAGTACCAGTCCGGCTCTGTGATCTTCCGTATCAAGATATTTCATAATGTAAGCAGGAGTGTTCAGACTGTCTTCTGCAAGTTTCCTGAAACCGAATTCCTGCCACCTGGAAAATCTCGGCTCGATAGTTTTAGCCATAATGAATAATTCATCCTGAGTGTAATTCCTGATCGAATCTTTTTCTGTAAACGGGACTTTGTATCCTGCTGAAACATCAGACTGCGGAGAAGTATTCTCAGGCATAAGATAATAATCATCAAATACACCCCACATAGATGAATTGCTCATAGTGCTGTCCATTCCACCGACAGAGTAAAAATCTTCTCCCGAAGCATCTAAGAATATACCAAGACTTCCAAACTCTCTTCTTGAATTTCCATAACCGCGCGAGTTGCCGGGCTCCTTGTTAAGATATCCATCCCTTCCGGATTCATCTATCAGCATTCCGATACCGTTAGCATTTCCTGCTCCCTGTGAAAGTGAGTAGGCAGAATAATTATCATTTCCTTTGACATCAAACAATAGTCCGAATCCGAAATCATGTCCGCAGCCCTGCGAAACTCCATTGGATGAATAAAAATCCCAGCCTTCATAATCTTTGAGCAAACCGACCGCAAGATGAATTCCGGCTCCCTGAGCATATTGATAAGAATTATATTTATCGTTACCTGATCTGTCAACTATACACCCAAGTCCGTACCAGTATGCTCCGCCCTGACCAAATATATCTGTCGAATAAATATCATTTCCTTCGCCTTCAATGATAAGACCAATTCCTCCGGCATAATACGGACGCAACCCAAGTCCATAACCCTGTGACATTGAAACATAATGATCTTCGTATCTTCCGATGTCAAGAGAACGGGCGTCTATCAAATAATTATCATTTCCCTTATTATCAACGATCGCTCCGACTCCTTCTGTCATTCCGAATCCCTGTGAATACGAATTTGCTATATAAATATCATTACCGCTCCGGTCAACTAAAAGCCCGACACCAAAAGAAGCCGCGCCGATCGAGAACTGGTTTGCCTGATATGTATCATTACCGCTTTCATCATACAAAACTCCCAATCCGCAGATAGCCGAACCTAAAGTTACATTCTTCCCTTTATATGTGTCATCACCTTCTTTGTCGAAAATAAATCCTGATGAAAAAACAGCGCCTGCAAGTGAGTAATTGCTTTTCGAAGTGTAATAATCATTTCCGGAAAGATCGATGATGCAACTGAAATTATTCTTAAACAGATCATCCGTTTCTCTGTCAATATTGTAAACATCATCTCCGCCGAGATCTATTATGAAATCAAAATGTCCTGTGTAAATATTCTTTCCTTTGCCTCCGATGGCAATGCGTATGCCTTCTTCATCATAATAATATATAAAATCACCAACTACATTATTATTATTCATATATTCGGTTTCTTCATTTTTCAAATTTTTCATCCAAGCTAACCTATATGCATAATAATCAAAACAAGATTTGAAATTTTCCAAACTCATTTTTGTAATTTTATCTATATCCAGTTTATCAAGAATATCTAAAGTCTTTTTTGAGATCAATATCGAAGAATCTCTATCCCTGTTGTATTTAAATATATTTGAATTATCGGATCCTGCATCTTCCGATTCTGATATTATAGAGAGGAGATTTTTATTAAGATAAATTTTATCCTCCTTACTCATGACGTTAAACATTTTTTTACTTGCGTCTCTGGAATTATTTGAAATCCAGACTAAATCATTTAACCAACTTTCAATATTTGGACTTACTGTTATCACATCTAGAAAAAATAATTCGTTTTTTATAGTAGTGTCAATAATAATGTTATCAAAACATTTGTTAATTATAGTTTCAAGTGTATCTGTACGCCATTGCATCACACTATCCATAAACCCAAAAGACTTCATCGGCTCCTGCATAAGATCTTTCACTGCAGGTAGCAATAGCTGAGCGCCGTTTCTGGGGGATTTTACTTTGTCATAATTAACGGGAATTGTGATGTCTTCAAGGGTAAGACCTCTGAAAGATAAAGTCTGATCCAGAATCTGATCTATACTTTGCTGTGAGTATAAAGTCCGGAAAGCTAAGAATAAAAGAAATAAAACCTTTTTCATTAATTAAAAAATTGTATCAAAAATTTATGCAATATAAATTATTCAATAGTTTATTAACATACTGAAAGGATTTGAATCAATGAAATCCATAATTTCAGGTTTTATTGATTTGGATTTTATTCGGAATAGTAATGTCTGATTTTTCAATGATCCATTTTTTTCCTATCAAAACATTCCTTGAAAGAAAAATCTCAAGATCGAGAATATTTTTTTTAACCGGATTTTGATTAATTTTTAACAAGAGACTAAAAGCTTTGCAGAAATTTTTAGCATATTTTATTAAAAGTTCATTTACAGTCCTCTCTTTTCTCAGATATTCATTAAATTTCTTTAATTCATCAAAACATTTATCATGTAAATTCAACTCAAATAAAACTTTAATTTTCAGTACAGAAACATCTACAAATATATACGGGTTTTTTCTCTTAATCTGATCGAGTAATTCTTTGCATGATTTAAAATCTTTATTTTTATTCATAACAATGGCTTTTCCGAACAAAATAAGATCATCCCGAATTTCGGGCTGAAGATATGGTCCGTACTTAATTATAAAATCATTTACCCATTTTATTTTATTAATATTCAGAGCAATATGTATATAATTCCGGAAATTATTTAACATAATATCTTTGTTTTCAAGATCGCCCGTAAAACCTTCATTAAGTTTTTTATTTATCAGTAAAAACAGATCTTCACCTGCTTCTGAATTACCTCTGTTATATTTTTCGATTCCTATTGATATAAGTAAAGAATAATACTTCTCTCTTTTTTCAGGCGCAATATTACTCAATTCTTTAAAAAATATTTTTTTAGCATTCTCAAAATTATCATTTTCATAAAAATCTTTAATACATAATCTTAAATGATTTAAAAATTTCAAAGTAGGGTAAAGTCCGTTTTGTGAAGTTAAACGTTCTGATAAATTCAGCAGAATTTTATCAAATTCAAAAGTTTCAATTATATCCTCTTCAATTTTATAATCAGAAGTCATCTTTCTGTTATTCCAGATCCATTTTTCAATTACATATTCTAAAAGATTAACCAATATAAAACTGAGCTTAAAATCTGCTAATTCACTTATATTTTTTTGATATTGCTTTACATCGGAATTCTTTTCAAGGATATTAATATGCAGATTTTCAATTGAATCAATAATATTAATATCATAATCCATTACTGCTTTATCCGAGATATTCTTTCTGTGAGTTTTGTATGTATTCTCAAAAGATGAAAATAATTTCCTTTCTTCATATTCTTTCATCAGCAAATATCCTGTTATTAAACTCTTTTCCTTATAGGATCTTATTATGATAAATTTTTCAGCAAGATGCAGAAGTTCGGAAAACCTGTTCCATTTTGTTACTTTGGATTTTGCTCCTCCAATTTCAACCTTTCCGGTTTCGTTCACAATTATTGAATCAAGGATCTGAATATAATTTCTTCCGTTTTCCTTCTCATTCTTTAAGAACTCACGGAATTCTATTTTTTCTTTTTCCGAGAATGTTTTATATAATTTGATAAATTTTAAATTCTTCTTCCTGTCAGTATTCACGTTATGGGTTAAGTTGTATTTGAAAATCTTTATAAAATTTCGTTATTGCAATAACCTCAAATCAATATTCAGAGATTTAAAAAGTATAATAGTAAGTTTGATGAATCTTTGAAATGGCAAATACAGTCTTTCCGTTAATTCTTTTATATTACGTATGAGTTTTTGAACGGATTTAATAAATTACTTAAATTTAATGGGTAGTTTTTAAAATTTGGCAGGTTGCTATAAAAAATTTTTAAAATTAATTTTGTGGTTAAAGTAATAATATTTCAAACTGTGTCTTTAATTCAAAAGATATAAATATTCATTATTTTTAATTAAACAAAAATTAAAATAAAATAATCATGAAAAACATTGCAGTATTTTTGTTCCTGTTTTTATTTAGCTTTACGGTTACAGCAAAAGATAATTATCCAAAATTAGACGAAGTAAAAAATCTTGCAGGAATAAACAAGATAGAATTAAATTCTTCATTAAGCAAAAGTATCGATAAGAGTTTAGAAAATTTAAATGATCTGAGTTCTTTATCAATTCATGATAAAGCAGACAAAAACTCAACAAATCCTAAAAAATTCAATTTCAGCATCATGCCTTATGCATGGTTTGCATCAATCGGCGGTACAGTCGGACAATTCGACGGAGAGACATACGGATTCAATAAAGGCTTCACGTTTGATGGACTTCATATGTATGCTGCTTTTGTCGGAAAGATCAAATATGACAGATGGAGTTTTGTGTTTGATGTGAGTTATGTTAATTATAAAAATTTCGGGACAGTTTCAAGTAACCCGAATTTACCAAATGAAATTTCAGCTAATACAACCGCAAAGCAGGCAGTTTTTGATCTGTTCATTGCTTATTTATTCCCATCCAAAAGCAAGAAGACAATGGTTGATATCTATGGCGGCGGAAGATTATGGAATTTAGATCTGGAAGCTACTGTAATAAGACCTGACGGCACTCAGAATACTGCTCCCGGATATTCCAACTCCTGGCTTGATCCGGTACTTGGAGTAAACGCTGAGTACGTTCTTGATTCAAAAGGTAAATGGGGAGCATGGACAAAAGGTGATATAGGCGGATTTGGGGTTAATTCACAAATGACATGGCAGCTGAATGCAGGTTTAGCTTATATGCTTTCTCCAAACGTTCCTTTAACATTAGGATTTAAATATTTAGGAGTTAACTATTACAAGAATAATCTGAACTGGACAGTTAACGAATATGGTCCGACTCTTGGAATTGGTTACAGATATTAATTTATCCGGAAAACTCAGGATAGTTAATATTAGTTTTATATAGAGTACTCGATATTTTATAAATATAGCCGTTGTAATATATTATAACATGCAAGATTATTCCCTTTCATTGTTAAAGTTTTATTACAACGGCTTTTTTTCTTGAATTCATATGAAGTATTGTTTTTGATTTAAAAACATAACATCTGAATCTTTAAAAAGTATTTTATAAATAAAATTTATTAATTATTTTATCCG
>JAGQWH010000214.1 GCA_020437545.1 Ignavibacteriota bacterium | reverse complement strand
ATATTTTAAATGTCTGAAAATCTTCTCGAAGTAAAAGGATTAAAAAAGTATTTTCCCATCAAAACAGGTTTATTTTCAAAAACAATAGGTAATGTAAAAGCAGTGGATGATGTTTCTTTCAATATTAAAAAGGGAGAGACACTAGGGCTTGTAGGTGAGTCCGGCTGCGGTAAAACTACCGTCGGCAGAACAATTCTAAGGCTTGTTGAGCCGACTGCCGGGGATGTTTTGTTTGAAGGAAAAAACATTGCAAAGATGGATCAGAAGGAATTAAAGAAATACAGAAAGGAAATGCAGATCATATTTCAGGATCCGTATTCTTCTTTAAATCCGAGAATTACTGTAGGCGGAATGCTGACAGAAATATTGAAATTCCATGAAATATCTGAAGGTGAAAAAGCAGAGAAAAGAGTTGAAGAGCTTCTTGAAAGGGTTGGTTTAAGAAAGATCCATGCAAGAAGATATCCGCATGAGTTCTCAGGCGGTCAGAGACAAAGAATTGGTATTGCAAGAGCCTTATCAGTCGAACCGAAGTTCATAGTATGTGATGAACCTGTATCAGCTCTTGATGTTTCAATCCAGTCTCAGGTTATTAATCTACTTCAGGATCTCCAGAAAGAATTCGGACTTACTTATCTTTTTATTTCACACGATCTTTCTGTTGTAGAACATATTTCCGACAGAGTCTGTGTAATGTATCTTGGACAGTTAGTGGAAATTGCGGAAAAAACTGATCTTTATAAGAATCCGCGACACCCGTATACACAAGCGCTTTTATCTGCTGTTCCGGTACCGGATCCAAATAATAAATCAAAGAGAATAATTCTGACTGGTGATGTGCCTTCACCGGCAAATGTTCCGACAGGATGTTATTTCCACCCCAGATGTCCAAAAGTTTTTGCTGATTGCTCTTCCATACATCCTGAACTCGCAGGAGAAGGCGGTCATGAGCAAAGTTGTTTGCTGTTCCCTGACAGTTATCCAAAGAATGTTAAGGCAGCCTGATAGTTGATAGTTGATAGTTGATAGTTGATAGTTGATTTTAGTATATCAAAATTAAGTTAATATGCTTCAATTTTTTTGTTAATAAAAATAGATATTAATGAATAAAATATTTTCGGTTTTAATAATTGTTCTATCCTTTTTGATCTTAAATGGATGCGGTGAAAAGAAGTCTTCTGTTATGGTTGATCTTAACGGCGGGAAAAAAGGCGGAGGTACATTCCGTATAAACGAACTTGAGAATGTAAGGAGTCTTGATCCGGTTGGTATTAATGATAATGTATCGCACCATGTAGCTCACCAGATTTATGATCTTCTTATTGATCTTGATTCATCGCTTCAATTAGAACCGGCACTTGCAAAAAGCTGGGAAATATCAGATGACGGGTTATTATATACTTTTCATTTAAGAAGCGGTGTTAAGTTTCAGGATAATGCATGTTTCCCTGACGGAAAGGGAAGGGAATTCAAAGCAAGTGATGTAA
This sequence comes from Ignavibacteriota bacterium, assembly GCA_020437545.1. GTDB lineage: Bacteria > Bacteroidota > Ignavibacteria > Tepidaquicellales > Tepidaquicellaceae > JAGPCH01. The sequence goes on along the minus strand of JAGQWH010000214.1, from coordinate 4,220 downwards.
AGTATTCATTTGACAGGGTATGTGATCCTACTACAGGAACACTTGGATTTGATTTTTATAAAAATTACGTTGTTGGGGCATCTGAATTTTTTGATGAAATGACATTGGCAAGGAGAGAATCCCGTGATTCAAAACTAAAGGATGTTTCCGGTTATATTGTAAAAGATGATACAACTTTTCAAATTCAGTTAAAAAAACCATTCGGACCATTTATATATTATATGTGTCTGGGTTTTGCTTATATAGTCCCGAGAGAAGCTGTTGAAAAATACGGCAAAGATTTTTTCCAGAACCCTGTCGGAACCGGTCCTTATATTTTCGTAAACTGGTCACCTGATCTTGAATTGAATCTGAAAAAAAATCCCAATTACTGGGAAAAGGATGAATTCGGAAATCAGCTTCCATATGTGGATGAGATTAAATTCAGATTTTTAAAAGATCTTTCTCAGCAAATGCTCGAATTCCAGAACGGGAATCTTGATGAATGTTACAGAATACCAAATGAATCTTTTAAAGCAATTGTAACACCTGAAAAAACATTAACTCCGGAATATTCACAGTTCATACTTCAAAAAAACCCTTCACTGTCTTTACAGTTTTACGGATTTTTAACAACAGGTAAAATTTTCAATAATGAAAAAGTGAGACAGGCTTTTAATTATGCTATTGACAGGGAAAAGATACTTAAGTTTGTACTGAATGGTCAGGGCTTCATGGGAGCTATATACGGAATTGTTCCTCCTCCAATGCCAAATTACGATGTTAAAAGAATTAAAGGATACACATATGATCTGAATAAAGCCAAACAACTTATGGCTGAAGCCGGATATCCGGACGGTAAGGGATTCCCGGATGCGGTTTTACAGATAAATTCGGGTGGCGACAGGAATATTCAGCTTGCTGAATCCATTCAGAATATGCTGAAGGAGATCGGAGTAAATATGAAAATGAATATCATGCAGTTCGCACAGCATCTCGATAATATTGACGCAGGCCGAGCTGATCTTTTCAGACTCGGATGGATTGCAGATTATCCGGATCCGGAAAATTTCCTTAATCTCTATTATGGTAAAAATGTACCAAAGGATCCGAAAGCAATTAGTCCTATCAACAGTACAAGATTTCAGAATGCCGAATTCGATGCGCTGTTTGAAAAAGCTATAGCTACAACTGACCAGAAGGCAAGATATGAGTTATATTATCAGGCTGAACAGATAGCTACGGATAAAGCCCCGACTCTTTTAATTTTTTATGAAGAAGATTACAGACTCATTCAGCCTTACGTAAAAGGGTTTCCGCTTGATCCGATGCATCGTATTAATTTCAGAAGATTATGGCTTGATAAATAAAATTAATATGTTTAAGTTATACACAATGTTTAAAGTAATATAATTGTTCTTTAACAATAATTTAATAATCAAAAAGTAGGATTAGTATATGGTAAAATCAAAACTTTCCGGCTTATTATCATTATTTGTATTAATATTAACAGTAGTGGTTTTAAACGGATGTTCAAGCACTTCAGATATTTCCCGAAATGAAAATGATGGTAAAGATCTTAGTGGATATAAAAAGACAACAGAAGTTGTATCCACTAACACCTTGACCAACAAGACCTCAATCAAGAAGGATAATCTGGAAGCAATATCCAGCAGTTTGGCTGGATTTATTACAAGCCCTGAGTTCGCAAAAAATATGGAACAGGATGAAGTAATGTTCAAATTCATAGAATACATGAATACTCCTTATCTCTGGGGCGGAACTTCAAAAAGAGGAATTGATTGTTCAGCATTTATTCAGACAATGTTTTATCAGGCTCTGGGAATTGAATTACCCAGGACATCTCTTGAGCAATCAGGAGTAGGAGAGCCGGTAGAAAGAGAAGATCTTAAATTCGGAGATCTGGTTTTCTTTGATACAATGAGAAAAGGAAGAGTAACACATGTTGGAATGTATTTAGGAAATGGTTACTTTGCACATTCAGGTTCAAAAACCGGTGTAGCTGTAGCTTCACTTGATAATGAATTCTATTCAAGAGTATATCTGAAAGCAAAAAGAGTAATAGAGAATTAAGTTTGAATGTGGAATTTTATATTTTATCCCGATATCTTTTACAGGTATCGGGATTTTTTTTTATATAATCAGATAACAGGAAAATTAAATATTGAAATGAATATTTTTTAATATTTCATTCAATTCATTAGTTATGTATAATGCGTAAATAAAAAATATGTGGTCTTATATAATTAGAAATCTTTTTTATTCTATTCTCATTATTATCGGAGTACTGACAGTTACATTTTGTCTGCTGTATATTATTCCCGGAGATCCGGCGAGAATGATGCTTGGTCAGAGAGCGGATGTAGCATCTGTAGAAGCAGTCAGGGAGGAACTCGGATTAAATAAACCAATATATGTTCAATACGCAAAATTCATGGTAAATGCTTTCCAGGGAGATCTTGGGAGGTCTTACTCTTCCAACAGGCAGGTTGTTCAGACAATTTTGCAGAAACTTCCCGCAACGGCTTTACTTTCATTCAGCGCTTTATTCATATCTTCAATTATAGGGGTACTCATAGGTATAATTTCAGCGACAAAACAATATACTTTTACAGATAATGCGTCTATGCTGTTTGCTCTTTTTGGGATATCTTTTCCCCAATTTGCATTCGGCCTGGTCATGGCATGGTTGTTTGGTCATATATTAAAATGGTTTCCTATATCAGGCTATATAAATGAAGGCTGGCAGTATCTTATCCTGCCAATGTTAACTCTTGCATTAAGACCTCTTGCCATAACTGCAAGGATCACCCGGTCATCCATGCTTGATGTAATGAGTCAGGATTATGTAAGAACGGCCAAAGCAAAAGGACTGAGTAATTACATGGTTATATTCAAACATACTCTCAGAAATGCTCTGAACCCCGTTATAACCACTATCAGCGCTTCACTTGCAGCTACTTTAGGTGGTGTATTCTTTATTGAATATATATTCAACTGGCCCGGAATTGGTTTGTTAGCCATTGATGCAATTTTCAAACTGGACTTTCCAATGATTCAGGGAACTGTCCTGTTCAGTGCTATTATTTTTGTTGTCATTAATTTCTTTGTAGATATAATTTACGCGTACCTTGATCCAAAAGTAAAATTATCGTAATACTTAATACTTAATACTTAATACATAATACTTAATACTTAATACTTAATGCAGGCAGAGACCTCAGTTATTGCAGATGAAGTAATACAGGACGAGAAGAGTCACAACCTGTATTATTATTCATGGAAAAGATTAAAAAGAAATAAACTTGCTATGGTAGGTTTATGGACTTTGATCATCCTTTCTTTAATTGCAATTTGTGCCCCTTTGATTGCACCTTTTGATCCTAATCAGCAAATACTGGAATATTCTGCCAAGCCAATCGGGTTTGAAGGAAATGTTATCGTAAAGAAAGAAAATACGGATAATGAAAATGAGAACAATTTTATTCCCGTAAAGAGTATTGTCAAAGAAGAAAACGGTAAACTGTTTTATATTGATTTTAATGATAGTGAGGAAAGCATAGATGTATCAGAGCTTGAGGGAACCGACGGCAATTGGATGAAGCAAATCAAATATTATCTCGGAACAGACAGATTCGGACGTGACGTATTAAGCAGACTTATTTACGGCAGCAGAGTCAGTCTTGCAGTCGGTTTAATATCCGAAAGTATAGCTATTTTTATCGGACTGGTACTTGGCTCACTTGCGGGTTATTTCAGAGGAAAAACCGATGTTGTCGTAATGTGGATGGTAAATGTAGTATTTGCATTTCCTGCAATTCTTCTTATCATAGCATTATCTGTTGTATTAGGTAAAGGTTTGTGGCAGGCATTTGTAGCGATCGGATTAACAGGATGGGTTGACATTGCAAGGATCGTCAGAGGTCAGTTTTTTTCACTGAGAGAATCTGAATTTGTAGAAGCAACTAAAGCTATAGGTTTTAAGACAACAAGAGTAATAGTAAGACATATTCTTCCTAATTGTATTGGTCCCGTGATAGTGACCGGAACTGTCGGACTGGCTTCTGCAATTATATTTGAAGCAAGTTTAAGTTTTCTCGGACTTGGTGTGCAACCACCTACAGCAAGCTGGGGACAAATGATCTTTGACGGATATAAATATATTGTAGTCGGAACAAACTGGGGACTTGCAATATTCCCTTCAATAGCAATAATGATAA
>JAGQWH010000213.1 GCA_020437545.1 Ignavibacteriota bacterium | reverse complement strand
TTTAAGATTCAGGCTTTTAATTGACTTTTTTGTATAATATAACTTTTATAAAAATTTTAAATATTCCTAAAAACCGGATAATTTTTCTTTGGACAAATTTTTTATAATTTTTAAATTAGTTCAAAGGCGTTCCGATAGTTTTATATTTTATAATTTTTTCCCTCTGTTCACATATCTTATTCAAATATCGTAACGCCTACGAAATGATCTGATCCGGAAATTAAATTTTCCGATCTGAATATTGGACAGAGGGATTTAATTTTTTATATATTCAAAAAAATTTCTTAAAAAAGTATAAGTTTATATTCAAGTTTATTATTAATCAAAAAATCATTGAAAGGCGATAAAATGAAAAAATTAAATCTTTACGTTTTACTAATCTTTGCTGTGATCTTTTTCGCAAGCGGAAATGTATATTCAGCAAATGAATATTTCAGAAGCATTGCTTCAGGTAACTGGAATTCACTTTCCACATGGGAAATGTCACCTAATAATTCAACTTGGTCACCGGCAACTACAACACCGGATGCAACAAGCAATAATATTACTGTTCGTTCTCCTCATATCGTAACAGTAACCGCAAATGTAAGCGCTAATGAGCTTTATGTAAATACCGGAGCGACATTATCAATAAATTCCGGCATTACTCTGACAATAATTCCGGATGTTGGGGATGAATTTACTCTTTACAGCGGAGCTACAGTCTCAGGTTCCGGTCTGTTTAAAACTGAAGGCTCAACTGTGATCTTAAATGTAAGAGAGGGTTCCGCTTTCAATTGTGATGTGAATGTTGCTTCCGGATTTACCCAGATCTCGGATCTGTCAACACCATACAATGCAAGATTATTTGGAAATGTAACTGTTGATACTACCGGAAATTTAAATACTGATGGGACCGGAAGCTACACTCTTTATGTTTATGGTAATCTTACAAATGACGGTACGCTTTCAGGCTCTTCTTCCAGACTGAGATTGTTGGGTTCAACTTTGACAAATAACGGTAACATCGCAACTCCTAATTTTTATTTTGATACTACTTCAACTGTATCAGGAGCTGGTACTTTTACGGGTAACAGTATTTATGTCACCGAAAACGGAAATGTTTCTCTTCTAAATGATGTGACATTTTCTCCTACCAATGGCTTTTTAATAAACGACGGCGGTTCATTTTCTGCAAATACGCATACACTTACAATAGATAACGGACTCTTTACTTTGTTTCCCGGAGGAACTGTTGTAAACTCCGGTTTGATTAGAATGGAAAACGGAGTAGATATTAATTTGAGGGGAGGAGCTTTTTTTAATGCAGATTTGAAAATAGCTAACGGTGATACACAGATCTCGGATCTGACTGCTCCTTACAATGCTACATTATATGGAAATGTAACTGTAGATCCCGGTGCAACCCTCTTCACTGATAATACTTCAAGTTATACACTTTACATTTACGGAAATCTCACAAATGACGGTACTGTTTCAGGCGTAGGATCTACTCTGAGATTCCTTGGATCCGCTCTTGTAAACTCTGGAACTATTAATTCACCTAATTTCTACTTTGATTCTACATCAACAATATCAGGGACAGGTTCATATACAGGAGTAAATATTTTTATTGGTACAAATGGAAATGCTTCATTGCTTAATGATGTGACATTTTCAACAAGCGGATTTTTAATAAACAACGGCGGAATATTTTCTGCAAACACTCATACCTTAACAATAAACTCAGGACTCTTTACAATCTATCCCGGAGGTACAACTGTAAGCTCAGGTCTGATCAGCATGGAAAACGGAGCCGATATGAATCTGAGAGGTGGCGCTGATTTTAATTCGGATTTAAGAATAGCTTCAGGAACTACTCAGATATCTGATCTTACTGCTCCATATAATGCGACTTTAAAAGGAAATGTAACTGTCGATCCCGGCGGAAATCTATTCACTGATAATACAGGGAGTTATACTCTTTATATATATGGCAATCTGACAAATAACGGAACTCTTTCAGGTTCAAGTTCTACTCTCAGATTCTTTGGACCTGTTCTGGTAAATAACGGTTCGATCGCATCACCGAATTTCTATTTTGATTCTACTACAAACGTATCAGGTAACGGAACTTATACAGGAGTAAATATTTTTATCGGAACAAATGGCAATGTTTCCCTTCTTAACAATGTGACTTTTGCTCCGGTCACAGGATTTAACATAAACAACGGCGGTGTATTTTCGGCAAATACTAAAACATTGACAATCAGTTCAGGTCTGTTTACGATATTTAACGGCGGAACAGCAGTAAACTCAGGTTCGATCAGGATGGAGAATGGTTCGGATATAAACGTGAGAACAGGTTCGGCTTTAAATGCAAATATAACAATTGCATCAGGAAGCACGCAAATATCTGAATTAAGTCCTCCTTATAATGCCAGATTATATGGAAATGTAACTATATTCAACGGGGCTAACCTGTTTACCGATGGCACCGAAAGTTATACTTTATTTATTTTCGGTAATATTTTTAACAACGGAACTATCTCCGGTAACGGAGATGTAGAGTTTCAAAGCGGAGCTCATACTATTTCCGGAACCGGTGAATGGTTAACAGAAGCATTTATTCTGAGCGGAGCAAATGTATCAATGGCCAGTGATCATAAATTTCTTGCTGTAGATATAAGATCCGGCGGAACATTTAATATTTCAAATCATAAAGTGAGTTTTTCGGTTTCAGATCCGATCACACAAAACGGAACATTTATAACCACCAACGGAGTGGTTGAATACAACGGTACTGCTCTGCAGAATGTATCAAACAACAACATTACATACGGAGGTTTAACAATAAATAATCCGGCAGGTGCTAGGATACTTGGCAATCTGTCAGTAAATGACACGATCTCGATTTTACAGGGAGGTTTTAATCTGAACGGTTATATTATAACTTTGTCACCGAACGGATATCTGAAAGAAACTCCGGGAAATCTTCTATACGGAACTCTTGGATTTATTACAATCACAAGAAACGTCGGTACTCCAAGCGGACTCAATGTCGGAGGTCTCGGAGCTGTGCTTACTTCTCTGGATGATCTGGGAAGTACGGAGGTCAGAAGAGGTCATACTGTTCAGACCGGTCTTGATGGTATGACAAGCATCAAACGATATTACGATATTTCTCCGGCAAATAATACGGATCTCCATGCCGGTCTTGTGTTTAATTATGATGATTCCGAATTGAACGGAAAGGATGAAGCTACTTTGAAATTATTCAAATCAACTGACATGGGAAGCACATGGCAATTCAAAGGAGGTGAAGTGGATACAGCCTCTAGTGATATCACAATTGCCGGACTGAATTCTTATTCAAGATGGTCAGCCACTTCTTCACAATTGGCAGAGACTTTTTCTGTTATAATGCAAGGATTCTACAATACCGGAACAGACAATTTAAACATGACCGATACTGTAAGAGTATATCTGAGGAACTCAGCAAGCCCATACGCTTTGGTTGATTCAGCTATCGTGACGATTGACTCACTTACTTTCAACGCAGATGTACAGTTCGCAAATGCGGAAACGGGACAATATTACATTCAGGTAAAACACAGAAATTCAATTGAGACCTGGAGCAAAGACAGAATCAAATATATCGCAGGAACAATATTCAATTATGATTTCACATTCTCCGCAGATCAGGCATACGGAAATAATGAGATCCTTAAAGGAACAAAGTACTGTATGTACAGCGGTGACGTGACACAGGACGGATACATTGATCTTGCCGATGTTGTAAACATTTACAATAACGCAGCAGCATTCGCAAACGGATATGTCGTGACGGATGTCAACGGAGATATGATCACGGATCTTGCAGATGTATTGATAGCTTATAATAATGCAATAGCGTTTGTCTCGGCAAAATTTCCGGCATAACGCTGGAGCAGTTAGTAGTTAATAGTTAATAGTTAATAGTTAGTAGTTAGTAATAGATTGTAAACAAATATGATAAAATAAAAGGCTGGACTTATGGTTCAGCCTTTTATCATATATAAACTTTTAATACATACTTAATACTTAATACTTAATACTTAATATTTAATACTTAATACTTAAAACTATCAACTATCAATTATCAACTACCTCCTTCAGCCATAATTTAATCCCAAACCTGTTATTACTCATATTTTCAATATCCTGCTTTAATTTTAAGATCTTAAATTCATTATCTCCGGTGTTGGTTTCTGTTTTTATCTTTATCAGATCACCTGAAATTTTTAAAAATTCAAACACAGATATCTTCATGGAATCTATGATAGATTTTTCTCTTGTAAGATAATGCTTGAATGAATCGATCATCAGAATTGCCTGCTCGTAATATTCAAGATCAATATAAAGCTGAAGAAGATGAATCTTTACCTGAATTTTAATTATAAAATTCGGAAAGTTTGTTCTTGAAAAATAATCGAGCGCTTTTTCGAATTCTCCTTTTTTGTGTGAAATATAGCCGTAACAAAAATTCAAAGTATTGTCGATCTCTTCAGTCAGATTGTTCTTATATTTATTTATATATTCTTCTGCCCATTCAAATTCATTTACCCTTACAGCTTTTTTAACTTCATTCAAAAAATCAGGGTAAAGAATTTTTCCAATTCCTGCAAGTTCAAACATAAGGTTTTCCTTTACCAGTAAAAACTGTTCATTTAAAAGATCCGTTCTGCAGAATTCATTAAACGCAGTAGCGCAGTAAGAATCCATGTGGAGATAAAGCATATAATTATCAAACATCGTCAGCTTTTCTTTATACTTTTTCCTGAGTTCTTTAAGAACATAAAAATATTTTTCATCTCTTGTGGTTTCGAGAAGCAATATATAGTAATAGATCTCAAGTGCCGGGTTATCCTTTATCTCATTATTCTTAAGATATTCCATCATATTACCGAACATTTTCATATCAAATTTAAAATTATTCTGTGAATTTTCATGATGCATTATATTGTAAATTTTAAGCAGCACTATTGAAGAATAATCTAAAAAGAGATCCAGTCTTTTCTGAAGATAAATGAAATTTACATTTGGCTTTTTAGGGGAGTAATATGACATCAGCTCAAACTGAAGATCGAACTTATGCAGATAAAATTCCTCATCTCTTTCTTTGATATTTTCCAGACGTTTTTCGGCAGATTTATATGCTTTTTCGAATGCAGTATCTAGAGTTCTTAACCTGAGTTCTGACAGGAGAAACTTTTCCTTAATGTTCTGATTTTTTCTGAAAGAACTGAATGCAAGAAACTCCTTTCCCAATCCGAAAAGATCCGAGATCAGATTCTTGATCTTTGAATATTGATATGCTTCATCTTTGAAGATCTTTTCAAAAAGCATATTGTCCGATAATTCTTCTGAATCAAAGTCCGGATAATGCCTGTAATGCAGTTCAAACAGCTCTGTTAATTTAGCATTTTTATTGAAAGAAGGTGAGTAAATAAAATCCCTGAATTGTCTGATCTCATTTTGATTTAAAGATTTCAGGAATTTAATAAGAAGTGTTTCAGGCACTGATCAATGAGTTGAAATTTTTGAATGTGATTAAGATATACCAATTTATTAAAATATTAAAGGATTTTAAAAAATGCTAAACTTCAGACCCGGGACAAAAATGAAAACATCGATTTTTTATCAAAATCCTCGATTAATTAATTATAATTGTTTTTAAATTTAAAAACTTATCTCTAAGCCCTGAAAAAT
>JAGQWH010000212.1 GCA_020437545.1 Ignavibacteriota bacterium | reverse complement strand
TATCCGGACCCGTAAACCATTTACTGTTTGCAGGTGTATATGTCCATGCTCCTTTGTTAGTATATGTTGTAACATTGTTTGCCGCTGCGGTCGGATCATTAGCATCAAGTACAATTCCTGAATCCTTAATAATTGAATGAACCAGTATAAATCCATCAACTATAAATGCAGTATCCTGAGTACCACTAAAGTCTGATTGATCAGACAATAGTGTGGTTGTATTTCCACCCATTGTTCTGACAAGATTCCAGACAATGGAACCACTGACTTCACCATAAGTCGATACATAGGAAGCACTAATTAAATCTAACGGGGAAACAACAATTGGCATTGAACCAAGATCTTCCTGATCACTTGAAATAGTATCCCCTACACCATAATTTACAACAGTCCCTAATGTTAAATTCTGAGGAATTACCTGTTGAATATTTGTTGATGTAATTGGTGATTCTGCAACTTTTGGAGCTGAGAAAGGTCCGCCCAGAGAATCATAATAATATGCAGTTACAACCACTCTGTATTGAGTACCGTTATTAAGGATTGTATTGTTTTGATAATCTCTGTCCATTACAAAATATCTGGATATACCATTATCCGAACCTTTTTGAACTACATAATATATGAATGTTCCGAATTCATTATTGAAAATACTATCACTTATATCTCCTGTTCCGTCTTTTATATCATAGGTAGCCATTAAAATTCTGTCGGCAGGTTCACTTCCTGTTGCACCGACTTTGATCTGATAAATATTATAGCCCTGGAATTTATAAGATCCGCCTGATAATTTATTCACTATCGAGATCTTTTCGGCTGTATCACTCCATGAAAGATAGATCTGACCGTTACCCGGAGCATAAACTGAAGTTGGGACCAAAGGTGGAGAATTCGGAACCTGAAAATTATTATCAAATATTCTTTGAGCCAGAACGTCTGTACTTTTTAATGATGTAATACTTGCCAAATTGCTTGCTCCCCTTGCTATAACCTGAGCTACAATGATTGTTTGTGTATCCCCGGGATTCATAGTAAATGGACCGGTACTTTGCAACCATCTTCCATCATTCTGAGCAGGCATTACCCAGCCGGTATTTGTAACCGGATCACCTGAGAATGAAAAAGTTGTAGTATCTCCACCGGGAGCAATATAAGGCTGACCTTCTCTCCAGAGTCCCTGAAGAATCCTGTATGCTTCAATGTTTGAGTTAGGATCGGATGGCTCAGGAGATCTGTTATTATAGAAATTGAATACTGTCATTCCCAGGTCTTTAAAACCGACCTTAACTACTTTGTTTTCAGTCCCCGGAGGACTGTAATATGTAACTGTATCTGCGGAATTTCCTGTTTCAACCAATGCTCCCCTGAAAAAATCGAATCCAACAGAAGGTGGTGCAGCGCCGTAAGAAGGATCATTGTTAGTAGAATTATAAGTAAATCCAAGTCCTAAAACCGTATCCACTCCTGCTTTATCATCAGTTGGAGTACCAAGATCATCATCTGTCCATTGAGCCAGAAAAGTTTTTTCCCAGACATTGGAACTTCTGTTAATGATCCTGTATTCCTGAAACACAATATTTCCAAGCGGTCCGTTTACATTATAAGCCCAGTTTGTCTGAAGTATCTGAGCTTTCAAAGAAGCAAGGCTGCTTGCCGGTGAAGTATGCGGATAATCTATGTAAGAATAAAACATGGTTTGCGTACCCAGAAATAACGGATTACCCAGAGAATCCGCATATGCTCCCTGATTTACCGGCCAGTTCAGATAATCCGAAGATGTTGTATTACCTTCATATATGTTGTAAATCTTATATGCGGGATCATTGCTTCCCTCTGCCTGACCACTGTTACTCCAGTATCCCGGAGCATAATCATAAGTATATTCAGCGATTGCAATCAGAGTATCATTTCCTACAACACAACCGAGCCAAAGACCAGATGCATATCTTGCAAATTTCCCTGATCCTTTTGGCCATTCGAAACCTGCATTATTTGTTGTGGGGTCTCTGTTAAAAGAACCATTTGTTCTGAACCAGGTATTGATCTGATTGGCATTTAATTGTGTTGAAGTTACTGCGAAAACCTGATTTGGATTTGTGTTCCTGTTGTCGGTATTGTTGTTACTACCCGGTTTGTCGTTTGGTCTGAAACCAAAAAGAGCAGCTATTAAGACAGGAACAATAAATATTAATATTCTTTTTATCATTGTATTCCCCTTTTTAAATTTTTTTTAAAATTCCGGATCAATTTAATTTTACTTCTCCGGTTATTAATTTAAAAACCGAGATTTAAACTTATCTGAAAACCTGTTCATCAATTTATTTTAATGCAAACCGGTTTTTAGAAGTTAAATCTTCTGAAACTGTTGGATCTGAAAAAGTTTGAGGGTTGAATGAAATGTTTGATGGTTCGGGATTGAGGTATCCCGAAACATTGCCGGATATTCCTTTTGTGTCGACAGCTTCTGAACTGCCGGATTTACATCCTGAAACATTCGGCCGGGAAAGGATAAAATTGATTGTAGTTGCCATTTTTCCTCCCTTAGAAAAATTAATAAATTAGTTATTTGTTCTGTCTTCCTGAAATAAAAAAACCCTCATAAAAAAAACTTGTTTTATGAGGGTTGAATCTAGTGCAAAGTAGCAAACAATTTTTATATAAGCAACATCATTTTTTCGTATTGCTAAAAAAATCTGTCATAATTAATATAACCCAATGATTACTCAAAAATAAATCTTTAAATCATTATAAAAATAAAAATACAATTATCAGAAAAATAAATTGAAGAGGTCTGTAATTCCAATTCCGTATATCTCTTTCTGAGATCTTAATATTGAAATTCCATCAATTGAAAACATTACAAGCCAGTGTAAAAGCCAGCAATAAATAAATGATCTGCTTCTGAGTGCCTGTACACCAAGTATCAGACCTGCAAAGATTGAAGCGAACAATTCAATTTCAGGTTTACCTTTGTGCAATATGAAAAACGGTATCATTTGAATAAATACAGAATAATATCCGAATTTTGGTTTTAATCCAAACAAAGAATATCCCCTCCAGAAGAATTCCCAGCCGAGCATGTAAATTAAAATACTAAACTCGAATAACATAAAAGTTGAAAAACTTTCGCTAACCTTTATTCCGCCCTGAGGGTAGGTCGATGCAAATTTTTCCGATCCCGAAACGATCCAGACTACTATCAGCATTACAAGAAAGAATATACCTGCAGTTATGAATCCAAACTTCTTATCGCCAAGTGTGAATCCGAACTCAGATAATTTCTGCTTGAATATGAATTTTATTGAGAGTACGGGTAAAATAAACATCAGGAGACCGTCCATTAAGAACCAGTAGATCCTTGAATCATATCTGTTCCTGCCGAAATGTTCATAATAAAAAGTAGGAGAAGAAAACGATAAAGATAAGAAAGTTATTATTGCAATGGAAAGAAAAATATAAACTATTTTAAAATCAAGTTTTCTGATTTCTTCATTGAGTGATCTTAATTCAGATTTTAAATATTCTATCAAATTATTTATTATTGCTGTTTTGTTTTAATTATATATTGAAGTTTTTGCGGCTCGATTTTAAGAACGGTTATATTTTCAGGTAATACTATTTCCGGAATGATGAATCCCAGAGTATCATTCTCTATTTTTGAATATTCAATATTTGCTTCTATATCTGAAGCAGTGATCTGACCTAACTGATCGACACCACCTCTTAAAGAAACACTTACATTTGGCGGAATAAGTAAAATTTCTTTATCCTCCGGAAAATTCAGAATATTCACTACAAGATCTTCTATATTTTTTTCCGCAGACAACTGAATCTTATACTTGTATGAAATTATTTTCTGATCATATTTTATCAGATGCGTAAGTGTATCTTTTATGTTTACAGTTCCGGAAATATCAGAGTTTACATTATTAATGATCTTTCGCTCTGTGGGGATCCATTCGAGTTTATTTAGAAGATTAGCTGATCCTTTTACGCGGATGGAATCCGGTGTCAGTTCGGGCTCTCCGATTATACTGAAGCCCTCTTTCAGATTAAGTATCAGATTATTTTTAACAGGAATAAGTTTTTCATAAACTTTATCAAAATTAATGTTAATTGTATCCGGATTAATTTCGACTATAGAAACACTTTGCGGAACATTGAGTCTGTCGCTGACAAATTGACCCGTAGCAATTTTGGAATCCTTTTTGATTTTTGTAATGTCCAGACTGTATTTCAGATTACCCGTAAACAGAATACTTAAAAGGTCCCATCCTTTCCCTTTAACTTTTACTTCGAGAGAACTGGGTATTTCTTCAACAAGAGCCTGAGAGTTATTTGAACGGAGTTCAAGAGGTATTGAAACATCAAGTGAATAACTGGAATTCAGATTTATGTAAAGCCATAAAGCTGAAGCAAAAATAAATGACAGCAGTACAGCTTTGAAGTTTTTATTCATATCCTATAATTACTTGTCAATATTTATTAATTAGATCTCTCCAGTTTTTATTCTGTAATTCATTCCGGAAAGTACTGTGCACGAGTCTGTATTCATTTAATGAATTATTAAATTCAACAAAGACACATTCACCGCCGCCCTCAATAGAGTTGTAACTCCAGATCTCATAACTTTTTGTTTCAGATTCAAACGGATGTCTTTCCACATCATCAGGTTTACCATAAACTATATATATTCTTCCCCTGTCTGTTTTCCATCCTTCTACATAAGCTTCTTTATAAAGTCTGTTTGCATCATCTACTCTTTTGAAATATGCTATCCTGGTTTCTAGCACCTGAGTCTCAGGATTAGAATCCTGTGCTTTCCAGAATTCATATAATAATTCTCTTTTGTCATTTACATTTTTCAATTGTTCATACCTGCTTATAAATTTTGGATTTGCTATGTAAATTATTTTTTCAAATTCATCATCAAGTTCTTTTTCTGTCTTTGTAATATAAGCTGATTTCAGAAAATCATCACTTGCTAGAGTTGAATTCTGAGTATTATTATCCTGATAGATAAAAAACTTTTTTTCCTTTGTTAATTTTATATTCTTATTGGTATCCGATATTGTCACTATAAAATTATACGAACCTCTGTCTAAAGAATCTATTAAAACAGTACCAAAATCAGCTTTGGATTCATTTTTTCTTTTAACCTTTTTATCTTTAGAAATTAATTTAACATTATTAAGATTATACACAGAATAATTTATAATAAAATCAGCGGAAATATTGGATTCTGTCAAACCGTAAATTTCATAATAATAATTAAGTTCATGCAGATTCATTCCAAAAAGAGCCGATGGATTGGGAATAATTTCCAGGGTGTTTTTATAAAAAGGGCTTTTTGTATTATCTGATTTTGTTATCGAACTTGCAAGTTCAATGTCACTCATTGAAACACCTCCCGGATTCTGATATCCGATAATTATTTCTTTTTCATATGAATCATACTTTAAAGTATCTGAAAAATCACTACCTTTTATCTGCAAATTGAATTTTCCTTCACTTAATAAATAATTTACCTGTCCGATTAATTTTTTGCTGTTATTTTTTGTGGTATCTGTTACGATAGACGGACTCTTGAATAAATTTGAATACACCGTACTTTTATCAGAAGTATTAGTAATTGTTATATCCAGTAATGCTGCACCTTCGTATTCATTCCCATTTTGAGTATAAAGAAGTGAATGTTGATTTACAGAATAATATATTTCCAGTATGAATTTTTCATCTTCACCTTTGAAGATAGAATAATCAAAATTAAAGAATATATCATTTTGAGAAAATGCATTCAAATTCATTAAGAGAAACAGTAATATTGCAGTAAAAAATTTTAACATTCTG
>JAGQWH010000211.1 GCA_020437545.1 Ignavibacteriota bacterium | reverse complement strand
GGATATCCGATCACTCCGCAATCTGAAGTGCTGGAGTATCTTGCCAAAGAAGCCCATGCCAGAACAGGTATGGTAGTGCTTCAGGCAGAAAGTGAAATTGCTTCGATCAATATGATATACGGTGCAGCAGGAACAGGCAAGAAAGTTATGACATCTTCCTCGTCACCCGGTATTAGTCTTATGCAGGAAGGAATTTCTTATATAGCATGTGCAGAACTGCCGTGCTTAATTGTGAATGTTGTAAGAGCCGGTCCGGGACTCGGAACTATTCAGCCTTCACAGTCTGATTATTTTCAGGCGGTAAAAGGAGGGGGACACGGTGATTATAAATTAATAGTACTTGCTCCGGCGACAATTCAGGAAATGGTGGATCATACAAAACTTGGATTCGAGCTTGCATTTAAATGGAGAAATCCGGTGATGATACTTACAGACGGAGCTCTTGGACAGATGATGGAAAAAGTTGAACTCTTTCCTCAGATAGAAAGGTCATTTGAATTGTTTGACTGGGCAACAACAGGTAAGCCAAAGACCCGCGAGAGAGCAATCATAACTTCTCTTCATATTCAGCCGGAAGCTATGGAGCAAACAAATCTGCATCTTCAGCGAAAATACAGAGAAATTGAAAAAGAAGAGATAAGATATGAAGCAACCAATTGCGAAGATGCTGATGTGGTTTTAATGGCATTCGGACTTGTTGCAAGGATCTGTAAAAAAGCAGCTGAGTTAGCTAAAGAAAAGGGGATCAATGTCGGAGTATTCAGACCAATAACACTTTTCCCGTTTCCGTATGAACCTATCCGCGAACTTGCGGATAAAACCAAGATATTCTTAACAGTCGAAATGAATGCAGGTCAGATGGTGGAAGATGTGATGTTAGCAGCTAACGGAAAAGTGCCTGTTGAATTTATAGGCAGGATGGGCGGAATAATCCCGACACCGGAAGAAATACTTTTAAAAATTGAAGAAATAAGCGAAGGAGTATTAGCATGAACGAAAGAAGAATGATCGATGATGATCATTATGAAAACATGTTAGCAGAAGAAAGTATCTGCATTAACGATAATCTGATCTATGATAAACCTGAAACTCTTACAAGCACACCAATGCATTATTGTCCGGGATGCGGTCATGGAGTAGCGCACAGATTAATAGCAGAAGTGATAGACGAGATGGGAATTCAGGATAAAACTATTGGTGTGGCTCCGGTCGGATGCGCAGTGTTTGCTTACAATTATTTCAATATTGATATGAGCGAAGCAGCGCACGGCAGAGCATCAGCAGTGGCTACAGGTATAAAGAGAGTTCTCCCTGAAAGATATGTATTCTCATATCAGGGAGACGGGGATCTTGCAGCAATCGGAACCGGTGAGACCATTCACACCTGCAACAGAGGTGAAAATATTCTGATAATATTTATCAATAATGGTATTTACGGAATGACAGGCGGTCAGATGGCGCCGACATCATTAGAAGGAATGAAAACCACTACTTCACCATTTGGAAGAGATACTCAGCAAATGGGATATCCATTGAAGATCACAGAGCTCATTGCTCAATTGCCGGGAGTTTACTATTGCGCAAGAGTTGCAGTCAACAGTCCGGTTCATGTAAGAAGAGCTAAGAAGGCTATATATAATGGATTTAAATATCAGGAATTAAACAAAGGGCTAAGTTTTGTAGAGATAGTTACTAACTGCCCTTCAAACTGGAAAATGACACCGGTTGAATCAAATAAATGGCTGGAAGAACATATGCTTCCGTTTTATCAGCTTGGTGATCTGAAAGTACCGGGAAAGGAAAATTTAAATTAAAATGACAGAAGAAATTATAATAGCAGGATTCGGAGGACAGGGAGTTTTAACTATGGGACAAATTCTTTGTTATTCCGGAGTCATAGAAGATAAAGAAGTAAGCTGGATGCCATCTTACGGTCCTGAGATGCGGGGCGGAACTGCCAACTGTATGGTCATTATAAGTGACACACCGATAAGTTCACCTATACTAACTATGTTTGATACAGTAATTGCACTGAACCAGCCGTCTCTGGATAAATTTGAAAAATCCGTTAAACCGGGTGGTTTACTTATTTATGAAGCAAGTACAATACTAAAACCGCCAACAAGAAAAGACATTGAGGTCATAGCAATAGAAGCTTCAAATGAAGCTACTAAACTGGAGAATACCAAGGTAATGAATATGATTATTCTTGGTTCATTTTTAAGAAAAAAACCTATCATCGAACTTGAAAATGTGATTGCGGGACTTAAGAAAGTTCTTCCGGAAAGATATCATGATCTTATACCTCTTAACAGGCAGGCAATGGAAAGAGGTATGGAGCTGGTTGATGAAATATCGGTTAATGCTTAATTGTTTTTAAGTATTAATTAGATCTTTCTTTAATAAAGACTTATCATTTTATAAAAGCATTTTAATCTAATTGTATTATAATTTGGTTGAAATGCTTTTTTATTTTCAGAACCGATGTTGATGTTCTAAAAAAATTGAATAGTACACTTTGAGATTAGTTAACTTTAAAAACTATTTTTTGGTCACCAAAAACTAACACTTCTACCTTACAAAACTCATCTGATAAAATTGTCATCCCTGAATGTTTCAGACTGTCCGAAAACGTTGACTTTGCCTCTAAGGCTCAAAGGCTCAAAGACTCCAAGATAAAAACCTTATCCCAGTCAGAGTCCTGCGATAAAGCTGCGGAGACTCTGACGGAGGTTGAAAGTTTACGTAAAAAAAAATATTGTCATACCCGCGAAAGCGGGTATCCAGGAATTTGAAGAAAGAATCACATTGTATTGAGAACTAATATGTGAATATCAGATATCCGGAAATTACTCTTAAACCATAATCAAAAGGATAGAATCCAAACTAATTCGAGCTTGATTTTTTATTACCATTTCACATTTATTTTAAATAATACATATCTATAAACATCCTGGATACCCGCTTTCGCGGGTATGACAGAAATTAATTATTTTGTGGAATTGCTTACCAACTGGTCCGCCACGGCGGATTGGTATGCAGGAACAGGGTTTTGAGATAATCTCGTTTACGGAGGAAGGACAAGACAGGGTTGTAACTGATTTGGTTGCAATTCAAAAATTATAAACAGAGCTTTTTGAAAATGAATAAATTCAATGTAAACATTTTGGACAGCACTGAAAATAAATTGGTATTCAGATTAAATGTTTATATTTCATCAATGTAAAAATTAACTTATTTTAATTTTCACTTCGAACAAACATGTGATCTAAAATGAAAAAAGAAGATATTTCTTTAAATGAACTCAGAAACGTGATCGCGCTAAGCGATTTGCCTGATGAACACCTGCAGTGGATTCTTGATCATTCAGTTTATAATGAATATAAAGACGGAACTCTCATTTTTAAAAAAGGTGAGCCTATGGATGTTATGTGGATCTTACTTGAGGGAAAAGTTACATTTTATATGGAAATAAACGGAACTCAGGTTCATTTTTATACTTTTGAAAACGAAATGTCTTCCGGCGGGATCGGCGGACTGATCCCATATTCAAGAATGAAAACATCTCCCGGTTATGCATACGCGCAGGGAAATGTAAGAAGACTCGAACTGCATAAAGATCATTTTCATGAACTTGAACTTATGAATCCTGATCTTATACAAAGACTCATAGGCTATATGACGGAAAGAGCAAGATCTTTTGCAACCGTGAAATTGCAGCATGAAAAAGTAAGTGCACTGGGAAAACTGGCGGCCGGTATTGCTCATGAACTCAATAATCCGGCATCAGCAATTAACAGAATATCATCCGAATTAGGAAAACGCCTCACAAATAATTATCAGCTTACTGAAGATCTTCTGGCTCATAAGATAAATCCGGATCAGTTGAAATTCATTAGCTATCTTGTGGAAGCAAAAAATAATGATAATGATGGCAAGAAAAAATTAACAGCCATTCAGCGTATGGAGCTTGAAGATAATATATATGACTGGCTTAAAAAGAAAGGTTTATCCGAAGATGTGATAGTCGGTGAAACATTTGTCGAATCGGGATTTACTTCAGAAGATCTTGAAAGTTTCTGCAGTGTTTTTGAAAAAGAATCGATAAAATATGTTATAAAATGGCTTGAGAATTTGCTGAGTTCCAAGAAGATACTTCAGGATCTGGATGAAGCATCTTCACGCATATCAAATCTTGTAGGAGCAATAAAAAGTCATGTTCATATGGATCAATCAAATGAGCTGCAACCGACAGATCTTAATAAAGATATAGATAATACAATAACTCTTTTAGGATACAAACTCCGGGAAAAGAACATTAATGTAAAAAAATTATATTGTGAAAATCTTGCTGATGTGCCCGCTTATATTGGAGAGTTAAATCAGGTCTGGACCAATCTGATTGACAATTCAATTTATGCTCTTGATAAGAACGGAGAGATTTCCATTGAAACAAAGTGTAATGACAATTCTGTGACTGTAAGATTTATTGATAATGGTGCCGGAATTCCTCAGGATATTCAGTCGCGCATCTTTGATCCTTTTTTTACAACCAAAAAAGTAGGCGAAGGTACAGGCATAGGACTGGATCTTGTAAACAGGATAATTAAGCATCACAACGGAGAAATTTCCGTTAATTCGAAACCCGGAAGAACTGAGTTTATTATTACTCTTCCCATACATGAAATCAAATAAAAATATAAAATATGAAACTGCCGTTTATAATAATTGTAGATGATGACGAACAGGTTCTACGTTCAATTCAGCGCGATGTCAGAAGCAAGTACCGCGAGGAATACAGAGTAAGCGCAGCGGATTCAGCTATAGAAGCTCTTGAACTTATACAGGAATTAAGTCAGAAAAATGAAAATGTAGCATTATTTATTTCCGATCAGAGAATGCCTGAAATGGAAGGCGTAGAGTTTCTTGAAAAGGCAAAAGAAATTTTTCCCGAAGCAAAGATGGTTCTTCTGACGGCATACTCAGACATTGAAGCAGCCATCAGAGCTATCAATGATATCAAGCTTGATTTTTATTTATTAAAACCATGGAACCCGCCTGAAGAAAAGTTGTATCCAGTTCTGGATGATCTTCTTGATGAATGGTCTGCAAATGTAAAATTGCCGTATGATGGCATTAGGATCCTCGGTACCCGCTGGTCAGGTGTCTGCTACTCAGTAAAAGAATTCCTTTCCAGAAATCTCATACCTTATAAGTGGATCGATATTGACACTGATGAAGCTATGAAACAAAAAGCCCTAACCATTGCAGGTGATATTGCAAAACTTCCTGTAGTCATATTCGCTGACGGGACAAATTTAATAAATCCGACAAATAATCAGATAGCAGAAAAAGTCGGATTACAGACAAAAGCAAAACTTGATTTTTATGATCTGATAATAGTGGGAGCAGGACCTGCCGGGCTTGCAGCAGCTGTTTATGGGGCTTCGGAAGGTCTTAAGACTCTTATAATCGAGCAGAATGCTCCCGGCGGACAGGCAGGTACAAGTTCTCAGATAGAAAATTATCTGGGATTTCCCGCAGGTATAACAGGCGCTGATCTCGCCAGAAGAGCAGCTACTCAGGTAAAAAGATTTGGTGCAGAGTTACTTACTCAGGAAGTAGTTTCAATAAAAGTGAATCAACCGTACAAGACCCTTAAGCTTGCAAATGGTAATGAAGTATCTTCATACGCAGTAGTTTTTACAGCAGGAGTTTCTGTGAGAATGCTTGAAAAGGAAGGAGTTGAAAAATTTGTCGGTGCAGGTGTATATTACGGCGCTGCAATGACAGAAGCAGCATTATATAAAGATAAGGATATATGTATTCTCGGCGGTGCAAATTCTGCAGGTCAGGGAGCGTTAT
>JAGQWH010000210.1 GCA_020437545.1 Ignavibacteriota bacterium | reverse complement strand
TGGTTAATTGGTTAATTGGTTAATTGGTTAATTGGTTAATTGGTTAATTATGTTATCCGCGGCGGCGGAGTGTTAATTGTGTTAAAAATAATGTTTACTATTATAAAAAGGGTAAAATGCATTGTTTAATTATAACCATGATACCTAATACCTAATACTTAATACCTAATACCAAACACATTTAACTTCAATTTGTAATTTCAGTTACATATCTTTGCCAAAACAAATTTTACTTCAACAAAAAAAAATAACTGCCTGGAATTTATATACATTCATAAAAGTTCAGAGCACTAATCAAATTAATCATAAGTAATAATGAAAAAACTCAAACAACTATTTACAGTTCTATTTTTATTTGCAATATTCAGTAATTCATATTCTCAGCCTTATCAGTTGGTAAATGCTTTTCCCAATGCTTCATTCTCAGCACCATTATATGTAACTCATAGTAATGACGGAACAGACAGGGTATTTGTAGTCGAAAAAGGTGGAAGAGTAAAAGTTCTCCCGAATGATTCAACAACTTCAAATGTTAACGTATTTCTTGATATTTCAAATCTTATCGGAACCGGCAGCGAAAAAGGATTGCTTGGTCTGGCTTTTCATCCTGACTATGCTAACAACGGTTATTTCTATGTTGATTATACAAGACTGTCAGACGGAGCTACTACAATTGCCAGATTCAACAGAAGTGCATCTGATCCGAATAAAGCTGACTCTTTAAGCCAGCTTGTTTTAATGACTATTCCACAACCTTATACAAATCACAACGGCGGTATAGTTTTCTTCGGACTTGACGGATATCTTTATATTGGCATGGGTGATGGCGGCAGCGGCGGTGACCCGGGTAACAGGGCTCAGACATTAACAGAGAAATTAGGTAAAGTACTCAGAATAAATGTCGACAGTACATCCGGTGGAAATAATTATGCAATTCCTCCTACAAATCCTTTTGCACAGGGCGGAGGTGCTCCAGAGATTTTTACTATTGGTATGAGAAATCCATGGAGAATAAGTCAGGATCCTGTAACTGGTTTGATCTATTGTGCAGACGTAGGTCAGGATGCATGGGAAGAAATAGACATTCTTGAAGTTGGTAAAAATTACGGCTGGAGATGTTATGAAGGAAATAACCCTTATAATACTTCCGGCTGCGGTCCATCTTCTGATTATACATTCCCAATAAAAGTCTATCAGAATGTTGGTTCTGATATTTCTGTAACAGGTGGTTTTGTTTACAGAGGAACAAGAAGACCTGAACTTACCGGAAATTATATCTATGCAGATTACGGAAGCAGAAAGATCTGGAGACTGAAATATGAAAACGGCACGGTAACGGAAGATTCTCTTATAATGACAGGACCATCAGGAATTTATTCATTCGGGATCGATCAGAATAATGAATTGTATGTATGCGGAGCTAACAATACCGTTTACAGATTTAATAAAAGTAATCTTGTAGGAATAGGTAATAATTCAAATGAATTACCTGATGGATATTCACTCGAACAGAATTATCCTAATCCGTTTAATCCTTCAACCAGCATAAACTATTATGTACCTGAATTATCAAAAGTCTCTCTTACTGTTTATGATGCACTTGGGAAAGAAATTGTTACTCTTGTTAATACCAATCAGCTTCCGGGAAATTACAGCATAACCTGGAACGGTAAAGATTCCAGAGGATACAATCTTCCAAGCGGTGCTTATCTCTACAGACTTACCGCCGGAGAAAATTTCAGTGAGACCAAGAGAATGATTATGGTAAAGTAAAATTTTTATTTAAACCTTTTTTTATAAGGACCGGGAAGAGAGATCTTTCCGGTTTTTTTATATGTAATATCAACTATGTCCAAAACGTTTAATAATATTATAGAATAAATTTCAACTTTACTCAAATTTACTTTCTGAGAGTGTCTCAAAACCATACTCCTTCCCAAACCCCAGTTTGGGAAGGTCCAATAATAGCGAGTTTTTGCTTACCAAACAGGGGTTTGGTAAGCAGGGACGAAGTTTCGAGACACTCTCAGAAGCAAAGAAATCCGCCTCGGCGGACGTCCGTCCCGAGTACTCGGGAATAAATTGCCGGAAATTCATTCGTATTGGCGGCAATTTATCACTGGCGGATTCTAAAATTTGAACAAATAAAAATATAGATTAGCATTTATTTTTAAAACTTTTCAATTTAATTGATAATGTTTTGAACAGAATTGATGTAAAATTTTTATAAAAAAAATAATTCAGTAGCATATAAACTTCAGAATACATAATTTTACATACACTTTATTAAAAACAAATTATAAGAAGAACTTTTCTTTGAATCTTTAGGGTATGTCCGGAGATTTATAAATTCAGATCAGTTCTAAAACCTTCCCCATATTTTCTATAAATCTTCGGATTTAATTCTAAATTTTTTATTAATTAATTAAAGCAAAAAAAATGAAAAAAATCATTACGTTTTTCTCAGTTCTTTTCTTACTTTGTTCTTTCAAAGTAAATGCTCAGATAAGTACATTTCCTTATATCGCTACCGGAGGTGATATCACCGGCTGGACACCGGTTCAGAGTGAATTTCTCTGGTATATAGGAGCGGTAACAAAAAACGCATCTAATGTATCAAATGATACTGCAGTTGTCTGTAACTTTTACGGACAGCCGGATGGTGTGGAAGGAATGATTGTTTCTCCGGCATTTAATTTTACATCATTGTCACATCCTGTCCTGAATTTTTATGTTGCCTACAGAACTTACGATAGTTTCAATGATTCATTGCAGGTATTGATCTCTACCAATGGAGGTATTACTTTTATTGATACACCTGTTCCATACAGAAAGGCAAACAACTCATCTCCTTCTCTGGCAACGTTACCGGCTTCAACTGTAGAATTCAATCCTTCTTCTCCTTCACAATGGAGACATGAGACAATTGATCTTGCTGCATATGCAGGTATGAACGGAATTCTGATTGCGTTCAGAGGCAGAAGTGCAAATGGTAATAATCTTTGGATCGATGATTTTATTATTAATAATGCTGATGACTATTGTACCAATAATGTTAATGCTCCCGGTAATTATTCATGTAATTCATATCTTAGCGTAAATATGAATACAATCGGTGATCCTGCAGGTGGTGTACTTTCTGTAACTGATCATCTGTTTCAGGATCCTGTGCCTTCTTATGCTCCTGTAGAAATTGCTACTAATACTACTGCGACCACTCAGGATGGTTCGATCTATACACCCAATATCATTGCGCCTGATGCATGGTTCACAGTGTCTTATACAGGAAATGATAAAAACGGTTATGCTAATTATAATTTGTCTATCGATGTATCAACTTATATTTCGGTCCTTGATATTTCAAAACTTTATATAATGAAAAGATCAGATATGACCGGCTCGTGGGAATGTGTGAATACTACTATTTCAGGCGGATTACTGACAGCAAACGGTCTTACTTATTTCTCTGATTTTGGTGTTGGAGGTGATACGCTTACTAATCCGCTTCCGGTAGAACTTGAATCATTTGTATCAGTCATTCACGGGAATAATGTTGATCTCAAATGGTCTACTTCATCTGAACTGAACAATGCAGGCTTCGATATCGAAAGAGCAATTGATAATGGACAAATAACAATTGATAATTGGAATAAGATTGGAAATGTGAGTGGGAATGGAACGATCAATGAACCTAAAGAATATTCCTTCACTGATAGAAATTTAGCTACCGGAAAATACAGCTACAGACTTAAGCAGATAGATTTCAATGGTAATTTCAAATACTATAATCTGAATAATGATGTTAATATTGGTACTCCGGAGAAATTTGAACTATCACAAAATTATCCGAACCCTTTTAATCCTGAAACGAAGATAAGTTTCAATTTACCTGCAGACAGTAAAGTAAGTCTTAAGGTATTTGACATGACCGGAAGGGAGGTATCCGAACTGGTAAATGATTTTAAACCTGCAGGATACTATTCAATAAACTTTAATGCTTCATCACTTTCAAGCGGAGTTTATTATTATACGATCTCTGCCGGAAGTTTTATCAGTACGAAAAAGATGATCGTAGTAAAATAAGTGTGTAGAGTGTGTAGAGTGTTTAGAGTGTGTAGAGTGTGTAGAGTGAATAGAGTGAATAGAGAGTGTGTTGAGATTTTAAATTCAATAGAAGTCGGCGGTCTGATAAAGACAGCCGACTTTTTTTTAATACATTGAACATTGAACATTGAACATTGAACATTGAACATTGAACATTGAACATTGAACATTGAACATTGAACATTGAACATTGAACATTGAATCTGTTAGGATTTTGTTAGGATCAGTTTTATATTTGTATATAAATCAAAATTTCAGTTTAAAGAAACTTAATATTTTGTTAACAAATTCAGTTAGGAATTTTTAATGAGAATGTATATTTTTGTAACATAAATCAAATCAAATCTAATTTATAAATCAAATCAAAAAAAATGAAAAAATTAATTTTACTCGTTTGCTTTTTACTTGTTTCATCGTTCGGATATTCTCAGATTCTAGAAGAGAATTTTAGTTATGCCGATGGTGCTTTACTTTCTGACAATGGTTGGGTTGCTTTTTCAGGAGCAGGAAATGTTCCTTTGGTCGTAACAAGTCCGGGTCTTACATATACAGACTATGCAGGATCAGGAATAGGTCTTGCTACAACTGTTATAAACGGATCCGGTTCAAGAGAAGATGATTACAAGTCTTTTACTTCAACACAGACTTCAGGAAGTATATACACTTCAATGATGGTAAATGTGACAGCAGGTTCTTTAACTGATGATTACTTTGCAGCTTATCTGCCTTCTACATCAACTACTTTATTTAACGGACGTCTTTATTGTAAAGATGACGGAGCAGGAAATATCTCTTTTGGAATCAGTAAAACTACTGCAGGTTCAGGCGGAATAGTTTATGGTCCGGCAACTTTCACAACTGGTGTTACATATGTTTTAGTTTTAAAATATACATTTAATGTAGGTTCAACTACTGATGATGTCATAACTCTTTATGCTTTCGACGGAGCAATTCCTGCAACTGAACCTGTCACTGCTTATGCAGGACCAGTTGGCGGAACTGCAACTGATCTTGCTGATCTTGATAGATTCGCATTAAGACAAACAAGTGGTACTTTAAATATCATTGTTGATGGAATTAATACTCAAACAACATGGAATAACAGCGTTCTCCCAGTTGAATTAGCATCATTCACTTCAACTGTATCTAACAGAGACGTTACATTAAACTGGTCCACTGCTTCTGAGTTAAATAATTCAGGTTTTGAGATCGAAAGATCAGCTAATAATGTATGGACTAAAGTTGGAAATGTAGCAGGAAACGGAACATCTTCAACAGTTAATAATTATTCATTCACTGACAGAAACTTAGCTACCGGTTCATACAGCTACAGACTTAAGCAAGTTGATTTCAATGGTAATTTCGAATATTTCAATTTAAATAATGAAATTAATATCGGAACACCTTCTACTTATGCATTATCACAAAATTATCCGAATCCTTTCAATCCTACAACTACAATAAACTTTGATCTTCCGACTGACGGAAATGTAAGTTTAAAATTGTATGATATGTCAGGAAAAGAAGTTGCTACACTTGTAAATGAAGTAAGATCAGCAGGATATTATTCTGTTAATTTCAATGCTTCACAACTGACAAGTGGTGTTTATTTTTATACTATCTCAGCTGATAATTTCACAGCTACAAGGAAAATGCTGTTGGTCAAGTAATAAGTTCATAGAGTGTGTAGAGTGTGTAGAGTGTGTAGAGTGTGTAGAGTGTGTAGAGTGTGTAGAGTGCATAGAGTGCATAGAGTGCATAGAGTGCATAGAGTG
>JAGQWH010000020.1 GCA_020437545.1 Ignavibacteriota bacterium | reverse complement strand
TTATATTTTAATTAGATTTAACCATTTCTTTAATTCTAATGTGATTTTATAGTTTTGTATAATACACTTTTGATTTCGCTCTGAGCATATTTGATTTTGCTCTGAGCATATTTGATTTCGCTTCGGTCATATTTGATTTCGCTCCGGTCATATTTGATTTCGCTCCGGTCATATTTGATTTCGCTCTGAGAATATTTGATTTCGCTCTGACCATATTTGATTTTGCTCCGGTCACTTTTGATTTCGCTCTGACCATATTTGATTTCGCTCTGACCATATTTGATTTTGCTCCGGTCATATTTGATTTCGCCCTGACCATATTTGATTTTGCTTCGGTTATATTCTAATCGGGTTTCCATATTTTTCATTTTCAGATGCTTGCTTTGAAGATGTTCTACTTCGGTTTGCAAAAAATGTTCCGTAAATTTGAAACCTAATTTATGTCTTTTCCTTTAAATTTTTTTTAAGGATAGAAAGGAAGAGATAAGTAATAAAATGTTTTTTTGCTGGAGTCCGAAATACGTGAGACTTCGCCGGAGGGAAGTTATTAGTCAGGTTTATTTATTAACCGGGTTCGGATCAAGTCAGGGGTTTTGTTGTTGTGGCCAAAAAATTTGCATAACGAGTGTTTTAAACTTTAAAGATCGGATACACAAAACTTTTTAAAACGCCAACGTCTCGAATTCAATTGAGTTTGTTTAAGTCATCGACCTATGGATTTGGGAATTTGAATTTCGGATTTGGGATTTCACAAAATGAAAGGTTTAATAAAGAAAAGCCCTGATAATAATCAATATTATCAGGGCTTTCTGAGCTGGCAGAGGGACTTGAACCCCCAACCTGCTGATTACAAATCAGCTGCTCTACCAATTGAGCTATGCCAGCAGATTTTTTAGATACGCAATATACTCTTAAAAAATTTTTCTTTCAATTCTTTTTTTATTTTTTCTTTCGTCTAACTTTTTTATTGCTTCCGTCATCATATAACTTTAATACCTGCCCAACTAATATTTTATCGGATTTTAAATTATTCCATTTCATAATTTCTGATACCGAAAGATTATTTTTCTCTGCTATGAGCGCAAGTGTCTCACCTTTACTTACAGTATACTTTTTTTTCGATGAATTGCTTACTGATGATGAAGTGTTTGAAGAACTTCCGTAAACTTTTAATCTCTGACCTATAAGTATTTTATCATCACTCAGATTATTTATTTCCATTAGCTGTGATAATGGCATTCCATAATTATCAGCTATTGAGGAAAGATTTTCTCCTGAACTGACAACATGTATCGATGTTGCCGTTCCGGAATTTTTAACTTTCAGCTTTTGCCCTACAAGTAATTTATCAGACTGCAGATCATTCCATTCTATAAGATCGCTTACATTAACATTGAATTTTCCGGCAATCAATGACAGATTGTCACCGCCGGAAACAGTATAAGTTGAGACTTCAGAATTGTTATAGTTTACTTTTTTAACTTCTGCTACTTCCTCTGTCTTATTTTGCTCTACCTCTACATATTCATATTCGGTTTCAGAATCGGTATCAGAATCTGTTTCAGAATAGTATTCAGTATTATTTGTCTCCGTAGTTTCCTGTGATTTATTGACTTCAGCAAAAGTTTCTTCTGACGAATTATCCGTTGTTGTTTCGGAATCTTTAAATGTAAATGTTTCTGTCCCGCTGCTGTTATCTGAATTATCAGAAGTCTGTGAGTCTGTAACTTCTGTTGTAATTTCTTCAGTTTTTGTAATGCTGCTTTCAGTCCCGTTTTTGTTAAGTGTCTCTTTGGTTTTTATTTCTTCAGTTTTTTCAATACTTATGGTTTCTACCGGGTAAGGGTTAATTCCGATTTTAGAATTATTTACTTTACCAACTGAAATATCATTAACTGATAAGTTCTCATTAGCGGAATTTTCTTCAAGATTTGAATTGTTTTCACCATAGAGTTTTTTATACCGCTGTTCAGTTAAATAAATATTAAGTTTTTGTTTATTCTTCAGTAATGATCCATATGAGAGATTATTCCATATCCTGATATCGGTTGGTCTCACATCAAAATAAACTGCAATTGCTTCCAGTGGTTGTTTCCTTTTACATTCATGCGATACAAGTTTTCTTCCTGAAGTACTTCCTATGCTCTTCAGATCACCCGGATCATAATTCTCGACTTTGTAATATGTTAAACCGGTTGTACTTGTATATCCTGTAACTTCTGTACCGGCGTATTCAGGTTTGAAGCTGCTGCTTTTATCAATATCAGTTGCCTTTTCATAATTTGCAGCAAATACTTTATATTTCTCATGAGGGATCCTTAACTGATACGGTGTTTCATATAAAGGGATCTCATCATTCATAATTTCCGGATTAAGATCTCTTATAGTTTCAATATCCGTTTCACTGAGATATGCTACTTCCTGAAGTGTAATATTTGATTCTATATTTACCCTGTCATAAGAGATGGGAGTACCGTATTCTATATCTTTAAAACCATAAGCTTCCGGATCTCTGAAAATATATGATAATGCAATAATGGAAGGAACATAGTTCTTTGTCTCTCCCGGCAGATATCCTCTTAAACTCCAGAAATCCTTTGATCCGCTTTTACGGATAGCGCTTCTGACCCTTCCCGGACCGGCATTATAACCTGAGAAAGCAAGATACCAGTCGTCAAAAGATCTGTAAAGATCTTTTAAAAGATGTGCAGCTGCATCAGTTGATTTTTCAAAATCTCTTCTGTCATCACGATAACCATCCTGATATAGTCCGTAGGAGTTTCCTGTAGCAGGCATGAACTGCCATAAACCGACAGCACCTGCTCTTGAAACTATAGTGGGATTAAGTCCGGATTCCTGAACGGATAAATAAATCAGTTCTTCGGGAGCGTTATTTAATTTGAGTATCTTTCTCATTAAAGGAAAATATTTCCCGGAACGATACAGAGTCTTATCGATAAAGCTTCTTCCTCTTTCAGTATTTGAAAAAAACTCTATGTATTGCTCCACTGCAGAATTCATTACAAGCGGTACATCACTTCCGTCAGGAAGAGGTTCAATCCCTGTTTCTTTTATAACTTCTTCGACTCTTTCATAATTGACAGGTATACGTGAGGCAAAAACAAAAACACGGCTGTTTTGACTTACCTCAGGCTGTGTAATAAGATAATCTTCAACAATGCTTCTTGCCAGTTCATTGTAGTCCTGCTTCCAGAAATAATTCTCACCGCTGCTGATCATTTGATCATCTATTTCATCCAGATACTTTAAAGCATTTTCAAACGATTCACGGGCTTTTTCGTTTTCGGATTTTTGATTATGCTTTAAAGCATTACTGTATGCTGAAAATGATTTTTGTAAGATCGTATAAGTAGCGATAGAATCCTTATCCCTCTGTGTTAGCTCTACTTCGTCTGAACCACTACACCCTGACATGAATTGTGAGAATGAAATTAATACAAAAGAAAAAATAATAAGAGATAAGGTTTTTCTCTTATTATTTAAGAAAGATACATTTTTAAATAATTTAATTTTCATAATTCGTTTATTTATATTTCATAAAAATAAATAACTTAATTGTTACTTAGTAAAGTTATATCTTAGGTACGTTTAAAATAAAAAAAGTTTATTTAAATTACAGTAAACAATGAAGTGTGGCACATTTTTATTTTGAACAGCGTAACAAGCGAGAAAATTCAAATGTGCCACACTTAAGTCCTATGGAAAAAAATTACACATTTCTGGTCCCTCAAATACTGACTAAGCAAAGAATCGACAAATACATAGCAAATTTTATAGAAAATGCATCAAGAACAAAGGTTCAGAAAGCAATTGATCTCGGATATGTCAGCGTTAATGGAGATCTGGTCAAATCAAATTATCTTGTAAAGCCGGGTGATGAAATTGAGATCGAGTTAGACTATCCTGATAAACAGGAAGTTGTTGCTGAAAATATTCCTCTTGATATCGTATTTGAAGATGATTATCTGATGATTATAAACAAACCTCCCGGAATGGTTGTTCATCCGGCTTATAAAAATTACAGTGGTACTCTGGTTAATGCAATTATGTATTACTCGGAACAAAAAAAAGATTCTCTTTCCAGTCTTAATGGTTTTGAAAGAGCAGGTATAGTTCACCGGCTTGACAAGGATACTTCAGGACTTATTGTAATTGCTAAAGATGAAGTCACTCACAGAAAATTGTCCGAGCAGTTTTTTCATCACACTATTCAAAGAGAATATAATGCTGTTATCTGGGGAAAGCTAAAATCTAAAAAAGGAGAAATTACCAACAGACTTGGCCGGGATAAACGGGACAGAAAAAAAGTTGCTGTATTAAAAGATAATGATGAAAATGGAAAAATCGCAATTACAAAATATGAAGTCTTAAAAGAGTTTGAATTCCTTTCATTAATAAAACTGAATTTGCAAACCGGCAGGACACATCAGATAAGAGTTCATATGGCTCATAAAGGACATCCCGTTTTCGGAGACGAAACTTATGGAGGCCGAGATCCGCATTCGGTTAATCTTACATCTAACATTAAAGCACAGACAAAGAATCTGCTTGAATTAATGCCGAGACAAGCTCTTCATGCAAGATTGCTGGGATTTATACATCCGGTGTCCAAAAAAGAAATGCTTTTCGAATCAGAATTACCGGAAGATATGCAGTCGGTATTGGATAAACTTTAGATAAAATAAAATATTGTTTTATTTTAGATATTTCTAATCGTCATCTTCTGATTCAGAATCAGATTCATCCTTATCACCATCATCAATATAATTGCCTGACTTATTTTCATTTGTTACCGAACCGGTGCCTGATTCCCAGGGGAGTTTATCTTCGCGAATTTCAGGATGATGGATCTTACCTCCGAGATTTGCAGTATATGCCATCATTCCGTTTACTATTAATAATACTATCAATAATAAATATGTAACTGAATTTGGAAGAGCTTTCTGTTTCCTGTACATGAGGAGGGAACCAAGAGCAAACAGACCGGCAATATCCATTGCAATAAAACTGTACAAAGCAAAATCCTCATGAGGCTCTACGAATTCTTCATCCACGTCATCATAATTACCTTCTATCTTAGCCTGGGCATCTTCGCCTGAAAGATATACGGGGATTGTGATCAGTGCAGTTAGAACGATTATCATTGCTCCCGTTTTTTTAATATCATCACTTTTTTTGAGTATTCCTATTATTAATACAAATATTGCAATTGCTGAACCTATGACAGGGAAATGATTTAGTACCAGGTGAAGATGAGCTGCATTCATCATGAGATAACTCCTTTTGTTTGTTTAATTTAATTTTAAAATTTGTCGATTTAAATGTATTTTATATTGATACATACAAAAATATTTTAAAAGAACCACATAATAAAATTAAAATAATGACTTATGTAGGTTTCAGATTGGCAAAAAATATTAAAAGATAATGAATTGTTAATTTCTAATGATAAGATTAATTTTAGAAAATTTAAATTAAAATCATAAAATGAATATTAAAGGCAAATTAGTTGAGATTTTTGAAGCTAAACAAATTACCGACACATTTAAAAAAAGGGAATTCGTTGTGGAGTATGCCGAAAATGCACAATATCCGCAGTTCATAAAATTTGAACTAACCCAAAATAACTGTGATGCGATAGATGGATTTAAAATTGGTGATTTTGTGGATGTGCAGTTTGACCTCAGAGGAAAACCCTGGACAAACAAGCAGGGAGAGAAAACCTATTTTACAAGTCTGGCTGCATGGAAGATACAGGCTGCAGGTGATGGTCAGGAAAATATTACACATGATGAAGCTCCTCCTGAAACTTCTCCGGATGAGGAATATCCATTCTGATCTTTTTCCAATTTTAAATATAATCTATTACTAGTAATGAAAGATATAAAAGTTCTTATCTGCATAATTATTTTATTTTCTTCTAATGTTTTACTGGCGGATTCGCCTCTGACATCAACTCCGTTTCATGAAAAATATACAGATGTGGATATTGTATTGCAGGCTGAGCAACTGGGAACCATTAACAGGGAAATTGCAAATTATTTACATGATGTTAATAATCCGGTTGATATAAAAGCAGCAGTCATAAATGCTCTCGGCTGGGACATTAACGGGAAAAATAATGCGAGAGAATATACAATGATAATTTATAATTCTTATGTCATTAGTGATGATATGATCTCAGCAAGCACTGATGAAGCATTTGTTCTTGGATATCTTCACGCAATGGATAATTATCAGGATCCGGATTATGCTCTGCCGTATCTGAAAATGGCTCAGCAAAGTAACAGCAAAAGTTATACAGTTAATTTAATATACAGACTGGTAAAAGCACAGAAAGCCATGGATACAGACTTTTGTAAAGCATGGAATCAGGTAAATAAAGTATATCTGAATGATGATCTTAATATTGATATGAGGGAAGATGCAAGAAAAGTAATTTACGATTATATGATAAATTACAAAGGATATTGCAAGTAATGCAGATCTTTTAATAAAATTATAAAATAAATAATTATTAATGAAAGAAGTTTATATTGTAGATGGAATCAGAACGGCAGTTGGTAAGCACACAGGCGCATTAAAGAGTGTAAGACCTGACGACATGGCTGCTATGCTGATCAGTGAAATCGTAAAAAGAAATTTTGACGGAAATAATATTTCTCATGATGAAATAGAAGACGTGATACTTGGAAATGCAAACGGCGCCGGTGAAGAAAACAGAAATGTTGCAAGAATGAGTGTTCTGCTTGCCGGATTACCTGTGTCTGTGGGCGGTAGTACTGTCAACAGGCTGTGCGCTTCAGGTATGCAGGCATTTGTTGACGGAGTAAGAGGTATAAGAAATGGTGAAGGGGATTGTTATCTCGCCGGAGGTACTGAATCAATGACAAGAGCTCCTTTTGTTGTAGGAAAGAATCCTGCGCCATTTGGTCGAAATGCTGAAATGTATGATACAACGATAGGCTGGCGTTTTACCAATCCAAAACTTGAAAAACTATTTTACCCTTATTCAATGGGAGAAACTGCCGAGAATCTTGCTGAAAAATATAAGATATCAAGAGAATCGCAGGATGAATTTGCATTCAACTCACAGATGAAAGCAAAAACTGCCATAGAATCCGGAAAATTTAAGGATGAAATTTTTCCTGTGGAGATCATTAACAGGAAAGATAAAGTAATATTTGATACCGATGAATTTCCAAGATTTGATACAACCATGGAAATACTTTCAAAGCTCAAACCTGCTTTCAGAGAAGGCGGAACAGTCACAGCCGGAAACTCCAGCGGCATAAATGACGGTGCAAGTCTTTTAATGATTGCTTCAGAAGATTTTGTAAAAAAGCATAATCTGAAACCAAGAGCCAGATATGTCTCTTCGGCTATTGCCGGGGTTGATCCGTCATGCATGGGAATCGGACCTGTACCCGCAACTAAGAAAGCATTATCAAGAGCCGGTCTTGAATTAAAAGATATTGAACTTATTGAGCTTAATGAAGCATTTGCTGCGCAGAGTCTTGCTTGTATTGATGAATTAAAACTTAACACTGATATAATTAATATTAATGGAGGAGCTATTGCTCTGGGACATCCCCTCGGAAGCAGCGGCTCAAGAATTCTTATTACTCTGCTGAATGAACTTGAAAAGCAAAATAAAAAAACCGGACTTGCTACAATGTGCATAGGTGTAGGGCAGGGAATAGCAACTATTATTGAGAGAGTGTAAATTATTATTACATAAGTTTAAAAAATTATCAATTATTTATATTTTGGGAATGATAAAAAAATAAATCCCAAATCAAAAATCCCAATTTCCAAATCGCAGAATGTCTTTTCCGAATCAATTATCATTATTAAGAATTATTCTTTCTCCGGTATTTCTTTTTTTATTCCTTTCGGAAAATCTGTTATATAAAAAAATATCACTCTTTGTTTTTTTTGTTGCGGTTTTCACAGACTGGTATGACGGATGGCATGCAAGAAAATTCGGGGAAATCAGTAAAGTCGGCATCTTCCTTGATCCGCTGGCAGACAAAATACTTACCTCATCAGCATTCATTGGTTTTTTCATACTTGGAATAATGCCATTATGGATGGTAATACTTATAGTGTTCAGGGATATTGTAATTACGATGTTAAGGTCTATGCAGGAGTATAAAGGAAAAACAATGAAAACATCTTTTATTGCCAAAACAAAAACTTTTATTCAGATGACTTATATTTTTTTGATAGTAATACTGGTCTGCCTGCTGTCCTTTAATATCAGTCCGGAATATTCTTCTCTTATAAGTAATTTTTTAGTTTCGGAAACCAATTATTTATTAATGTTAATTGTAACACTGATCACTGTTGCAACAGGTGTTTCATATTTTTTTGAAAAAGACAAAGCCACCATAAAAACATCATCTTAATTTGAGATTAAACAAAGAAAGAAAAATCGCGGATGAAAATGTAAAAATTGATTTTTTTACCAACCTCTTTTCCAGTTTTTTTTATACAGGCTATTCCCCAAAAGCAAGCGGAACTGTCGCAAGCGCATTTGCAATGATAATTTTTTTTACAGCCGTGTTTTTGAATCCGTTAATTTTATTTATTCTAATTATTGTTTGTTTTGCAGCAGGAATTTTTACCTCGGATAAGATGATGAAAAGATTCGGGGAGGATCCTTCAGAGGTTGTTATTGATGAAGCAGTAGGGATGTGGCTGACAGTTTTGATTTTTATTTTATTTAACGGAAATTCACCTGACCTTACCGGATTAGTTATCTGTTTTTTTGCTTTCAGGTTTTTTGATATTACAAAGATACAGCCAGCTAAATATTTTGATGAATTGAATTCCGGATTCGGAATTATGATGGATGATGTGATAGCGGGTGTATATGCCGGAATTTCCTCATATGCTTCATACAGGTTATTTCAGTATATAATAAATTAAGATATTAAGAAATATTCATGATTCAGGCTTTTAAAAAATATAATATTGTATAATTGTGAAATCCAAAATAATTTCAATAGGTGATGAGATACTAATTGGTCAGATCATAAATACCAATGCTGCTTATATTGGTGAAAAATTATTTTCTGCAGGTTTTCCTGTTGACAGAACAGTTGTAATCGGAGATGAAGAACAAATACTTCTTGATGAATTAAAAGATTCCACTGAAAATTATGATATAACAATAATTACAGGAGGACTCGGACCTACTCATGATGATATTACAAAACCAACACTTGTAAAATTTTTTAATGACCGGCTCGAAACTGATAATAAAGTACTCGAGCATGTAAAGAATATTTTCAGTTCGAGAAATATTAATATGCCGGAAGTTAATATTGCACAGGCGCTTGTTCCTTCCAAGTCAAAGGTTATATGGAATGCTAATGGCACTGCCCCCGGGTTAATGTTTGATTTAAATGAAAAAATTATAATTGCGATACCGGGAGTTCCTTTTGAAATGAAAGATCTGATTAATAATGAGATCATCCCATTGCTTAAAAAGAAATTTGAAAAGAAATTTGAAAAAGTATTTCTCCACAAAACACTTTTAACTACAGGTTCGGGTGAATCATCTTTAAACGAAATGCTCGGTAATGTGAAAGAATTCATTGGAAACAGTAAACTTGCGTTCCTGCCTTCAGCTACCGGAGTCAGACTTCGTATCAATGCAGAAGGGAATTCCATTTCAGATGCTGAAAAAAAGATCTCAGCAATTGAAAAGATTATCCGGTCAAAAATTCAGGATTATATATTTGGCGAGAATGATGATGATCTGGAAACAGTTATAGGCAGAATCCTCAGAGAAAGAAAAAAGACATTGTCTGTTGCAGAATCCTGCACAGGAGGTAAAATATCTTCAAGAATAGTAAGCGTTCCGGGAAGTTCAGAATATTATATCGGAGGTGTTTGCGTATATTCGAATATTGAAAAGATCAAGCTTTTAAATATCAAGGAAGGAACTTTAAGTAAGTACGGTGCAGTAAGTGAAGAGACCGCAATCGAAATGGCTGTAGGAGTAAGAGAAATAATGAAGACAGATTATTCAATATCCACAACGGGAATAGCCGGACCATCCGGAGGCACTGACAAGAAACCCGTTGGACTGGTATGGATTGGTTTTTCTTCAAATGAGAAAACATTCGCGATGAGTTTTTTATTCGGTGAAGAAAGACAAAGAAATATTGAGCGCGCATCCCAGCGGGCGTTAGAAATACTGAGAAGAGAATTACTTAACATTAAACTGATTTTTTAGTTTGAAATACTTTTATAATAAGTATATATTAAACTTTCCAGCAAAAATTTATTAACTAAATAAATATCCGATGAAAAAATCCAACAAATTTTTTAAAGGCAGTTTAACAGGCTTTTTAATTCTGTTAATTCTGTCAGTAGTAGGTGTAGAGATATTTCAGGGTCAGGGAGAAGATAGTCGTTTTAATTATGACGAAAGTGATCCGTTGATCGACAGACCTACTAGAGAGGCATATCAACATGTCATTAATAAGAGTGATAATTTTGATATTATTACTGATGCTGAAGGTTATGATAACTTTCAGATCGGTGTTGATTTTGCTGAACAAATGCTTGTTTCAAATCCAAGAAATCCGCAGAATATGCAGTTTGGCGTAAACGGTGGTGTAGGACAGAATGCTTATTACACAATTAATGGACATGACTGGATTAACAGTAATCCGAATTATGTTTCCAATATTTGCTGTGATCCATGGTCAGCCTTTGACAGTCTTGGTGTGCTTCACTATGGCTCAGGTGTTACTGGACAGTATGTCTACAATTCAACTAACGGTGGTGCAACATACGGTCCGCCAATTCTGACTGTATCAGGTAATGACAGAAACACCATGGCAGCTGATCAGACAAACGGTCCTTATTCAAATTATTTATATGCTGCTATTACACCGGGTAATTTTTCCAGAAGCACTGACGGCGGTTTAACATGGTCTCAGACATATGCTTCCAGCAATACTATTCCGGGTGTTATGATCGCAGTTGGACCTAACGGTCCTGTACAAGGCGGTTGTGTAATGTATGTTACTAATACCGGAACATCTTCCAATGTTACTTATACATTTCACAGATCTACAGACGGCGGAACTACTTTTTCACAAATGTCCAGTTTGACAGTCGCAGGTTATGTGGGTACATTGAATTCTGCCGGAAGACTTGTAATCAACAACGGACGAACAAGACCATATCCTATGATCGCAATGGATAACAGTTACGGTCCGCACAGAGGAAGATTTTATCTGGTATATGCTTCAAATGAACCTGTCGGAAATGGAAATAAACCGGATATAATATTACAATATTCTGATGATCAGGGAGCAACATGGTCACCAAGGATTACTGTTAATGATAATGCAAATCCTGAATTAAGTGATCAGTGGTTTCCTGCAATCTGGTGTGAAAAAGAAACAGGACGTCTCTATATAAAATGGTATGATACAAGAGAAAATCCTGCTACCTATGCAGTGAATGTATATGCAACATACACTGATGACGGAGGTGCAACTTTTGCTCCTAATCAAAAACTTACAACACAGTCATGGACTTATCCATCTCCTGCATGTTCACCGAATACTAACTGTTACAGAGGTGACTATGACGGAATGACAGCAAATACTAAAACATCTTTTTCTGTATGGTATGACGGAAGATCTAATTCATATCAGAATATTGGTGCTTACTTCCCTGACTATGCATTCAAAGTTAATCCTGCAACTATAAATATTAATAACAGCAATTTCACTACTTTTAATGCAATAATTCCGTCTGTAAAATTATTTACTGATGTAGTTACATTTTCCGGAACTGTTACTCCGACACCTGCTTCAGGAGCTTTAACTGTATCTTTCCCAAACGGAAATACTTTAAGTAATTATCCTGATTCATTACTAGTAAGAGTCAATGCTGCTCCTGGTACA
This sequence comes from Ignavibacteriota bacterium, assembly GCA_020437545.1. Classification (GTDB taxonomy): domain Bacteria; phylum Bacteroidota; class Ignavibacteria; order Tepidaquicellales; family Tepidaquicellaceae; genus JAGPCH01. Next base: position 22,449 of record JAGQWH010000020.1, on the reverse strand, counting down.
ACTGCCGGCGCTTATACTGTAACTTTAAAGAGCACAGGATCCAATGGTACACCGGTTCATATCAGAACTGTATCACTTAATGTGGGACTGGTAGGAGTCGAAGGTGTTAATGAAATTCCATCTGCTTATTTCCTTCTTCAGAACTACCCGAATCCATTTAATCCAACTACCAAGATAGATTATATTCTGAAAAATAAAACCAATGTATCAATGAAAATCTTTGATGCTAAGGGTAGTCTTATTCAGACAATGGAAAGAGGAGTTCAGAATGCAGGTAACCATTCAGTAGAATTTGTAGCATCAGATCTGCCATCAGGAGTTTATTATTACAGACTCGAGACAGATGACTTTACTGATACAAAACAAATGATTCTGCTTAAGTAATTTGTAAATTCTTATTTTCTTTACATTTTTGTAAATCAGAAAATTAACCGTGAGATGAATTATCTCACGGTTTTTTTTGTTGCATAATGAAAAATAAGATAATTTAATTTAAATTAAATATTGATAAGTCAATCAGAAATGTCATATTTTTTAAATATACATATTGGTAATTTGATATAAATCAGAGATAAAATTTCAGAATAATTTATTTAAAATGAAAAAACTTTTAATACTGGGAGCCGGGACAGGCGGTACTATGATGCTTAATAAATTTCATAAAGCTCTTGATCCTATGGAATGGGAAATAACAATTGTTGATCATATAGAAACTCATTTTTATCAGCCCGGATTTCTTTTTATTCCTTTTGGAATTTATAAGGAAGAAGATGTCATAAGACCTAAAAGAGATTTTTTCCCTAAGAATGTAAATGTAATAATGGAAGAGATCGATAAAATCGTCCCAAAGGAAAACAAAGTATATCTAAAGGAAGGAACAGAGCTTATATATGATTATCTGATAATTGCAACAGGATCCGAGATAGCTCCCGAAGAAACTGAAGGACTAAAAGGAGATCTCTGGTATAATTGTATCTTTGATTTTTATACAATAGAAGGTGCTATGAATCTTGCCTGGTTTTTTGAAAAATGGGAAGGCGGCAAGCTTGTTATAAACATAACTGAATTTCCGATAAAGTGTCCTGTAGCCCCGCTCGAATTCGCATTTCTGGCGGACTGGTATTTTACTGAGAAAAAAATGCGGGATAAAGTTGAAATACATTTTGTTACCCCGTTATCTTCAGCATTTACCAAAGAAAAATGCGCTGAAGTAATGGCTGATTATCTGACCGAAAAAAATATTAAAACTACCGTTGATTTCAGTACAGGCAGAGTTGATAATGAAAACAAAAAAATTATATCTTGGGATGAAATGGAAGTACCTTTTGATTGTCTTGTCACTGTGCCAACTAATAAAGGAAACAGTTGTATAGAAAGAAGCGGAATGGGTGATGAGTTAAATTTCATTCCGACAGATAAATATACTCTTCAATCAAAAGATTATGAAAACATTTTTGTAATTGGAGATGCTACAGATCTTCCGAGCTCTAAAGCAGGTTCGGTAGTACATTTCCAGTCAGAGGTTTTATTTGAGAATATTATGAGTCTTATAAACGGAAAAGAAATGAAAGCAAAATTTGACGGTCATGCCAATTGTTTTATAGAATCAGGTTTCGGTAAAGCTTTACTTATTGATTTTAACTATGAGACCGAGCCGCTGAAAGGAAGTTATCCTTTACCTGTAATAGGACCTTTTAAACTGTTACAGGAAACCCGTATGAATCATTTCGGCAAATTATTGTTCAAATGGACTTACTGGAATCTTCTTCTTAAAGGAAGAGAACTTCCTGTAAGCAACGAAATGACCATGACGGGAAAACAAATTGATGAAGAAAAAGAATAATTTTTATTAAAAAACAATAATAATAAATGTATGGCAACAATAGATCTTTTAGGAAAACAAATTGAAGTTGACGCAGATGGAAATTTAGTTAATCTCGATGACTGGAATGAAGATATTGCAAAAGAGATTGCAAGAACAGAAGGCATCCCTGAGTTGACGGACAGACACTGGCTGGTAATAAATTTCATGAGAAAGGAATTTATAGAAAAAGGAGACGGACCGACTGTCAGACGTCTTACAAAGGAAAGCGGAGTTGGGACAAAAGAGTTATACGCTTTGTTCCCAAAAGGACCTGCAAAAAAGGCAGCCAGGATAGGCGGTATACCAAAACCCAAAGGGTGTGTTTAAAAAAAAATTTAAATAGAAAATTATGTCTGAAGAAACAAAATACGAACCTATTAAGAAGGTTTCAATAATCATTTCCAAAGGAACACTCGAAGGAGTATATCCCGGTTTGATAATGGCTAACGGAGCAAGGATGGAAGGAATAGAAGCAAATTTGTTTTTTACATTTTTTGGTCTTGATGCAATCGTAAATAAAAGTATGGATCATCTTCATGTAGCGACTGTAGGAAACCCTGCAATGCATATCCCTACAATAATAGGAGCTCTGCCCGGAATGAGTGCTTTTGCAACCTCCAAAATGATGAAGGAAATGGAAAAGCTTGATATACCGCCGGCCAGGGAATTTATTACAATGATCCACGATGCGGGATGCAAAATATTTGCATGCAAAGCAACAGTTGATATGTTCCATCTGAAGAAAGAAGATTTCTGTGAAGAAGTGGATGATGTCATAACTGTCGGACAGTTTTATGAAGAGTCAGCCGGTGCAAGCATTATTTTCACATAAAACTTTATTCCTGATGTCATTTCCGGTCCTATGATTTCCGGAATTTTTTTAAATGTGTAGTTTAATAAAACCTTTCGGATATGGAAATCCGGGGGATATCTTTTCTCTTTTTACGATTAATTAATTTTACGAAATTAACCATATTCAATGTTTTCCTTTAAATGATATAATCGCAACTCATTTCTTATCTTACCGTAAACAGCCCCGTTAATGTTAACTTAACGTTATTTTTTATAAATCCCCTGAACTATAACTTGAAATTGTAATTTATTATGTTTAGTTTGGAAACTCATAAAACGATAATAGTTTCTTTGAATATATTAAATCAGACCGAAAAAGACCGCAGCAAGATACTTGACCATGCCCGTAAAAAATTTCATGCAGAAGGATTTTATAAGACTTCAATGGATGAGATCGCTAAAGACCTTCATATAAGCAAGAAAACCATATATAAGCATTTCCCTTCAAAAGAGGAACTTCTCAGGGCGATTTGCAATGATACAACCTGTATCATTAAATCCAAAATAGTGGAGATTATAGAAGGAGATGAGGATGTCGTAGTAAAATTTGTAAGACTTCTGAATATGCACAGTAATATGACAATGAATATAAGTGATAAATGGGTGAGGGATCTTACTATACATGCACCTGCGATAAAAAGAGAAATAGATGAAATGAAGAATGATCAGGTCAACAAGATATTTACAAAATTACTCGATCAGGGAAAGAGGGAAAAACTGATAGAAAATTATCCGACTCCGATCATAATTGCAAGTTTTGATTCTTCTTTAAAAGCTGTGGTCAATCATGATTTTCTGATAAATAATAAGTTTACAATTCTGAATGCTTTTCAGATCACATATGAAATGCTTCTAAACGGGATACTTACCGTAAGGGGAAAAGAAAAGTTTAAAAAAACAAAAGTATTATTAGCTAAAGAAATTAAATTATAATTAAATGATATTAAAATTTTCTTTTAAAAAAGCCATTGGAATTCCGGTATTTATAATATTGCTTATTACCGCTTCATCACAGATCCGGGCACAGCAGGTTAAGACAATAAATAATGTTGAGCAGGCAATTAATCTGGCATATAAGAATAATTCCTCTATAATTTCTGCAAAGCTGGAAAAATTACAGGCGCAGGAAAGAGTGTCTGAAGTATACAGTGATAATTTGCTGCCTTCCATAAATTTAAATTCAAGATTTCAGCGGGCAATCAGAAAACAGGTTCTCAACATTGGCGATCAGCAGTTTGAAGTGGGTTCTGATATTTCCTTTTCCAATCTGATTGATGTAAGAGAATCACTTCCCATACTCGGAACTCCCGTGTTTGCTGCGATCAGAATAGCGGATTATTATGAACAGACTCAGGAGCAGAATATTACAAAAACTGAAATAGACGTTAAAAAGAAAGTCAAAGATGCTTATTATTCTTCATTGCTTGCAAAATCAATTGTTGACATAAGTAAACTTACTCAGAAAAATTCCGAGGAAAATTTTATAGCTGTTGAAAAAAAATACAAGATAGGAACCGCTACAGAGTTTGATTATTTAAGAGCAAAAGTCAGACTTGATAATTCAAATCCTCAGTTATCTGAAGCAGAAAGAAATTATCAGATCAGCAGAAAAATATTACTGAATGAAATAGGATTGAAAGATCAGCAGGACATAGAAGTACAGGGTGAACTTACTTATGACAGCACTGAAATTATGCTTACTACAGATGAAATTATAGAAAATATTGCAAGGGATAACATTGAAATAAAGCAGCTCGAAGTGCTTAAAAATATTAATAAGGAGCTTGTTAAAGTAGATAAAGCAAATTATCTCCCTAAGCTGTCTGTTTTTGCTCAGTACACTTTGTTCTCGAATGAAAATGACGGACAGCCTATAATGGACTACAGATTCGGAAATACTTTGTTTGTAGGACTAGGTCTGGATTGGAATCTGAATCTCTTCAGAAATTCCTATAAAGTAAAGCAATCAGAAATCGAAGTAAAGAAAAATGACGAACAGTTAGCACAGTTAAAGCAGGGATTGAAACTTCGTGCAGAGAGTTCAATTATAGCTCTTGAAGATGCCAAAGAAAGAATATCATCAAGAAGAAAAACGGTAATTCTTGCAGAAAGAGCCCTGGAGCTGGCTAATGCAAGTTATCAGGCGGGAGTAATAAATCAAATAGATGTACAGGCTGCAGAGTTAAGTCTTTCCGAATCCAGACTTACATATCTGCAGGCAATATATGATTATCAGATTGCAAAAGCTGAACTTGAAAAATTACTACAAAAATAATAAAACACCTAAAAATTTTATTAAACAATATAACATGAAAAAAATATTTTATTTCCTTTTTGTAATAATAGCAGGAGGTCTGTCACTTCAATCCTGCAGTAAAGAAGGAGAAACAAAAACTGAAGTTGAGAAAAATCTCCAGGCAGTTAAGATCATGGAAATCATTCCCGAAAACTTTCAGGAAAATTACAAGGTAGTAGGAATTGTAAAACCTTTTGAAAGCGCAAAAGTATCTTCCGAAGAAGGGGGATTGATAACATATCAGCCTTTTGATAAAGGCAGCAGAGTATCAAAAGGGCAGGTGGTAGTCAGATTAAGAAAAGATCAGGATGCTGCAGCTTATGAACAGGCTATTACTCAATTTGAACTTGCTCAGAGTAATTTTCAAAGAATGGAAAAATTATATAATGAACAGGTGACTACCGAGCAGGATTATACTAATGCAAAATTTCAGCTAGAACTTGCAGAAGATGCTCTTGATGTTCTTGAAACAAGATTAAGCAAGTCTTACGTCACTTCACCGATAAGCGGTATAGTGGATATGAAATATCTGAGCAAAGGTGAAGTTTGCGGACCGGGTACACCTATATTAAATATTGTAGAAGTTTCAAGAGTTAAAGTATCAGCAGGAATACCGGAAAGATTTATAGGGGAAGTGAAAAAAGGATCACAGGTAAAAATAACTTTTAATGTTTATCCCGGTGAGGAATTTTCCGGAACCGTCAATTACGTTTCACCTACATTAAGTCCGGTAAACAGGACTTTTGAAATAGAAATGGTTTTAAATAACAGGGACGGAAGGCTTAAACCTGAAATGAGCGCAAATATAGAAATAGAAAAAGCAAAAGTGGAAAATGCAGTTGTAATACCTCAGGATTATATAGTTGATCTCGGAAATGACAAATATGTCTTTGTTCTAGAAAATGATGTTGCAAAAAAGAGAATATTGAATATGGGTGGAAGAGACGGAAATAAAGTTTTAATACTCTCCGGAGTAAATCCGGGTGAGAAACTGATTTATGAAGGATTTCAGCCATTGGCTGACGGAGATAAAGTTCAGATAATTAATTAATAATTTTATAAACGTAAATGAATATTTCAAAAATAGCAGTAAATAACAGCGTTACGGTTTATATCTTAATGGTTATAATTATACTCTTCGGGGCGTTTTCATATAATGCCATCCCCAAAGAGTCAGCGCCGTCAATCACAATTCCGAATATTTTTGTATCAACACTTTATTTTGGAGTATCTCCAAAAGACATGGAAAACCTTGTTACTCAGGAGATTGAAAAAGAAGTAAAAGGTATTAAGGATGTAAAGAAAGTTACTTCAATATCACAGGAAAGTTTTTCAATGGTCAATATTGAATTTAATCCGGATGTGAAAATTGATGAAGCGCTTCAGAAAGTAAGAGATAAGGTTGCAATTGCCAAAACCAAAATGCCCACGGATATAGAAGAGCCGTCTGTTACAGAGATCAATCTGTCAGAACAGCCAATGCTTTATGTTAATCTATCAGGTAATCTCGGACTTGCAGCATTGAAAGATTATGCGGACAAACTCAGTGATGAAATAGAGGTCATACCGGGTATTCTAAGTGCCGAAGTAAAAGGCGGACTTGAAAGGGAAGTTAAGATAAATGTAGATGCAAACAGACTCAAATATTACAATCTGACATTTAATGATATCATTAACAAGATAGGTCTTGAAAATCAGAGTATCCCCGGGGGAAGTGTTGATCTCAGAAATCAGAACTATCTCGTTAGGGTACCGGGTCAGTATGAAGATCCTGAATTGATTAGTGATATAGTTGTAAAATCTGAAAATGAACAACCAATTTATGTCAGAGATGTTGCTCAGGTAATATACGGCTATAAAGAGCGAACAACTCTTTCCAGACAAAATGGCAGCGAGGCAGTTACGATAGTTATAAAGAAAAGAAGCGGTGAAAATATAATACGAATTGCGGAAGATGTAAAAGATCTTGTTAAGAAAAAAGAAGCCCAGTTTCCTCCGGGTCTTAAGATCAACTTTACAGGTGATCAGTCAAAGAATATAAAAAACACAGTGCATGAACTTGAAAATGGTATCATTACAGGTTTCTTGCTTGTTTGTCTTATATTGCTCGCTGCTATGGGATTGAAAAATGCTTTACTCGTAGCCACATCGATTCCATTTTCATTTCTCATCTCGTTTGTTATACTGGGAATCATGGGAGTAACAATGAACATTGTTGTTCTCTTCGGACTGATACTTGTTCTGGGTATAATTGTTGACGATGCAATTGTAGTTACGGAAAATATTTACAGACTTCAGGAGACAGAAGGATATAATCCCCATGATGCTGCAATAGAAGGTCCGCGTGAAGTTCAGTTCCCTGTGACTATTGCAACTTTCACAATCATATCATCTTTTGCCCCGTTGCTTTTCTTTCCGGGTATAGTAGGTGAATTCATGAAGTATCTGCCGATCACACTTATAGTATGTTTATTCTCATCTTTGTTTGTTGCTCTTGTTATAAACCCTGTGTTATCAGCAAGATATATAAATTTCAAAAAGGACAGAGCAAAACATGAAAGTAAAACCAAATGGTATAATTTTATTACAAGATTTCATTTATGGTTTGACCGTTTATTCATAAGAATTGTTAATAATTATGAGAAAGTTCTGAGAAAAGCGGTAAGACATAAAGTATTTACTATAGGCGGAACATTTGCCTTATTGATCATTGTATTCGTTATCTATGGAAATTTTAATAATGGAATTCAGTTTTTCCCGGAAGTAGAGCCTCAGCAGGCTTATATATATGTTAACATGCCTATTGGAACAAATCTTGATAAGTCAAATGAAGTTACAACGGTTATAGAACAAAAGCTTCCTCCATTTGAAGATCTTGAATATTTTCTTACAAATATAGGTTCGGAGATTGGCTCAGGTTTTGGCGGCGATGTTTCTAATAAGAGTACAATCTCCTTAAGCTTTTATGACAAAGTTGACAGAAAGCAAAGTTCATTTAAAACAATGGATGAGATCAGGGATGCGATTGAAAATATAACAACCGCTGATGTCAGGATCATGAAGCAATCCGGAGGTCCTCCGACCGGACCGCCTGTGAATATTGAAATTTCGGGTGATGATTTTGAACAGCTCGGAAAATTGTCCGACGAAGTAAAAAGAATGATTGTTGATATTCCGGGAATGAAAGATCTGAAAGATGATTATGATGAGGCAAGACCGGAAATAAAAATTATTATAGACAGGGAAAAGGCTGCTTTATACAGTCTGAATACAACTTCAATAGCAACCACTGTCAGAACTGCCATAAATGGTACGGTAGCAAGTAAATACAGATTGTCGGATAAAGAATATGACATAACAGTAAGACTCGACTCCAATCAACGGGAAGATGTTGCAGCTATTGAGAATATTTATATTCCGGGAAAAGACGGAGCAAAAGTTCCTCTTACATCGGTAGCGAATATAGAATTCTCCGGCGGACTCGGAGCGATCAACAGGAAAGATCTTAAACGGGTTGTAACTGTTTCCGCTAATGCAGAAGGAAGATTGGGCAATGATGTTTTAGCCGATGTAAAAGAAAAGTTAAAAGATCTGAAATTACCGGCGGGGTATAATATTATATATACAGGTGAGCAGGAAAATCAGCAGGAGTCTCAGGCATTTCTCGGGAATGCATTCCTTGTATCACTTTTACTTGTGTTTTTCTTTCTTGTGATAGAGTTTAATTCAGTGACATCACCAATGATCATTATGATCACGGTGGTACTGTCACTGCTTGGAGTATTACTCGGTTTGCTGATTACTCAGACACCATTTGGAATAATCATGACAGGAATTGGAGTGATTGCACTTGCGGGAATTGTTGTGAGAAATGCTATCATACTTCTTGATTTTCAGGTTGAACTTGAGAAGAGGGGATTAAGCAGGGAAGAATCCGTGATCCAGTCCGGTATGATCAGATTGAGACCGGTATTTCTTACTGCCGCAGCTACGATTCTCGGGCTTGTTCCTCTTACGACCGGTGTTGATTTCGACTGGAGAACATTATCCTGGGTAATCGGCGGACAGAATACTGCTTTCTGGAGACCGATGGGTGTTGCAATAATTTTCGGACTTTCAGTTGCAACCTTCTTAACTCTCGTTGTAGTACCAACTATATTTCTTGCGGTTAATGATTTCCTTGACAGATTCAAGAAAAAGAGTCCATCAGTTGCTGAGACTGATGTGATAATTCAGGGAGAGTGATCAAAATATTCAAATTCTTTTTTAAAGCTCTGATATTCATTTATCAGAGCTTTTTTTTTTACCTGATTTATTAATCAACTTAAAAAAAATTCAGATACTTGATTTAGATAATTTAATTTATTGATTCTAAAAGCTATTTTAGTACAATTTAAAATCTAAACTCAGGAAAATGAAGCACACCTTTATATATTTTTCTCTGATAATATTTTCAGCTATGCTGTTTTCATCATGTAATCCTATGAAGAAAAATGTAATGAAAGATAATGCTGATGACATTATTGAATTTATTATAGCTGAATCAGACGGTGAAGATTTTCTGATCTCAAAAGAGGAGATCTTTCAGGCTACATCAAAATCCGACAATAACGGGATCAGACAGATTACGGGTTTTACGGAGTACAGATTATCTTCATATGATATTAATACCGGACAATTGATAAAGAGAATAGAATTTGGTGATCGTAAAACCGGCGAGTGTAAATTTATAGGTTACACAAAAGGTTTGCTTTGGTATAAGAGTGTTGACCCGGCACTTGGTTTTCATGCAAGAGATCCGAAGACACTGGATGTTATTATTTCTCAGGATAAAATTACGGAGATTAACCCGTTCCTTAAAGGAAATTTAAGTCAGCCTGAATGGAACAGTATAGTAAAATATTACGGATTTAATTCACTGGAAAATAAACCCGTTGTTTCAGATAATTCGGGATTCCTTTATTTAATAGATCCTGTTTCACTGAAAGCTGAAAAGACAGAAGATTTACTGGTGGATTTTAAAATTGATAACAATTGTCTTACAAATTCAGTAAACATCACACCGGAAAAAAGGATGTCATTAACGGGTAGTCCGAGAAATTATATCGAATATGACGGTAAAGAATTTAAGGATGTTTCTTTTTTAAAAGGTGAGATAATTGAGAGTTCTGTGCAATCAGATCCCTCTATCTCAGGAAATGATTATCTTAAACCTTTTTATGATGAAATAAGAGAATATGAGCTTCAGATAGATTCAATCAAAAAATTACCTAATGAAAATTCAATGGTAATTAAATATGCCCAGAGGGATATTCAGAATCTTGAAAGAAAAATAAAATATGCTAACGATAAAATAAAGAGAGCAGCCGGAAATGAAAGCTTTTTAATTATGACAAAAGATAATGGTATTTTTATACTTAGTCAGACAGATGTTACTGATCAGGCTAAAGTGCTTATCAGTAAGATCAGACTGAGTAAAGATTCTGATATTTCTCAGATATGGCAGACAGAGTTAAGTAATATATATGTGGATCCTGAAAAGGGAATGGACAGATCTGCTTTTGATGTAGTATTTTCAAAGGGTGATCCGGATTTCAGAACAAAGAGAGCTTTGATGGGTAATGGAAAACTAATTATTATGTCAATGCTCAGGGCAGTATGCATTGATACGGAGTCGGGAAGAATTCTCTGGGAAACTGAACTTTAACAGTGAATTTTACCGTCAATAAAAAAGACGGATAATATTATGTTATCCGTCTTTTGAATTTATAAGATAAAGTTTAATTTATCAGGCATCCTTTAATGCTTCAGCACCGCCGACGATCTCAAGGATCTCTTTGGTAATAGCAGCCTGTCTTGCCTGATTGTACGATAATTCAAGTTCAGCCAGCAGATCAGAAGCATTCTTGGTTGCAGTTTCCATAGCTGTCATTCTTGCAGCCTGCTCTGCTGCGTTTGATTCCAGAAGGATCTTCCAGAACTGGATCCTGTATTGTTTAGGGATTAGTACTTTCAGAATATCAACAGCATTCGGTTCAAAAATATAATCTGTGTTTTTCTTTTCTTCTTTATCTGTATTTTCTTTTATATCATCAATCTTTTTTATTGGAAGAAATTGCTCCATAGCAGTTTCCTGTCTTACAACAGAAATGAATTTAGAATAAACAATATCCACGCCATCGTATAATTTCTTTTCATATCCGTCTATTATGTTATTCACAATATCATTTGAAACTTCAAGAGTAAGATCATTAAATAAGTTTATATAAGTCTTTATTAAATTTACATCTTTTTTCTTAAATGCATCGGTGCATTTTCTTCCGACAGTGATAACTTTGGTATCTGCTCCAAGAGTATTTATATAATTTGAAGCGTAACGAATAATGTTAGTATTAAAGGAACCGGCGAGACCTCTGTCAGCAGAAACTACTACAACAAGTTTGTTTTTAACTTCCCTCTGTGTCATGATCTTTTCGGCTTCCTCTCCGGCAGCATCTACAAGCTGACTGAGAAGTTCATTGATCTTATGAGCATAAGGTCTCATTGTAATGATTCTTTCCTGCGCTCTTCTGAACTTAGCAGAAGCCACCATTTTCATAGCTTTGGTGATCTTCTGTGTTCCTTTGACACCGCCAATCCTGACTTTTAATTCTTTAAGTGTAGCCAATTTATTAGTTAATTTTTTGTAGTTAGCAGTTAATAATTTATCTGAATATTATTAACTTAAAAATTATCATCAACTCATCTCTTCATTTTGTAAAAAATCTGTTACATTTCATCAAACAAATCTTTATCATAACATCATTTAAATCAGATTACAGTCACGGAAGATTTGAATTTCTCCGTAAAGTCTTTCAAAACAGTATTCATCTTCTCACTGTTTTCTGCTGTAAGATCTTTTGTCTCTCTGATACTTGATAGAATATCCGCATGAAGATTTTCAACCTGTGAGAAAAGTTCTTCCTGATATCTCTGAATATGCTCGACAGGGATCTGATCTAAATAACCTTTTGTAGCTGCATAGATTATCAGAACCTGATTTTCAACAGGCATTGGTGAATACTGTTTCTGCTTAAGTATCTCAATTAATCTTTCACCTCTTCTGAGCTGCTGCATAGTTGCCTTATCAAGATCCGAGCCGAATCTGGAGAATGCTTCAAGCTCTCTGTATTGCGCAAGGTCAAGTCTTAAAGTACCTGCAATTTTTTTCATTGCTTTGATCTGAGCATTACCACCCACCCTTGATACCGAAATACCTACGTCAATAGCAGGTCTGATACCTGAGTTGAATAAATTTGACTGGAGATAGATCTGTCCGTCAGTAATGGAAATTACGTTTGTAGGAATGTAAGCTGATACGTCACCTGCCTGTGTTTCAATGATAGGTAATGCGGTCAGACTTCCACCGCCAAGATCATCTGATAATTTGGAAGCTCTTTCGAGTAATCTAGAGTGAAGATAGAAAACGTCTCCCGGATATGCTTCACGACCCGGGGGTCTTCTTAATAATAATGAAACCTCTCTGTAAGAAGCTGCCTGCTTTGTAAGATCATCATAAACTACCAGTGCATGTCTGCTTGAATCCCGGAAATACTCTCCAAGTGTAGCTCCTGCAAACGGTGCTATATACTGAAGAGGAGCCGGATCTGAAGCAGTTGCGGCAATCACTGTCGTGAATTCCATAGCTCCTGCATCCTGCAGACTTTTTACAACCTGAGCTACAGTCGAACCTTTCTGACCGATAGCCACATATATACAATAAACTCCTTTACCCTTCTGATTAATTATCGCATCAATAGCTACAGCAGTCTTTCCGGTCTGTCTGTCACCAATGATCAATTCTCTCTGTCCTCTTCCGATCGGGATCATAGCATCAACAGCTTTTATACCAGTCTGTAATGGTTCCTTTACAGGCTGTCTCTGAATAACACCAAGAGCTTTTCTTTCAAGAGGGGAGAACTTATCAGTATGAATCTCACCTTTTCCGTCAATCGGCTGACCAAGTGGATTAATTACTCTTCCAAGCATTTGTTCACCGACCGGCATGGAAGCAATTCTGCCTGTCCTTTTAACAAGATCACCTTCTTTTACAAGAGATGATTCACCAAATAGAATGCAACCTACGTTATCTTCTTCAAGGTTAAGTGCAATACCGAAAACATTATTCGGAAATTCTACAAGCTCTCCTGCTTCGCACTTTGATAAACCGTAAACTCTAGCTACACCGTCACCAACATACAAGACCGTTCCAACATCAAAAATATCTACTTCCGTTTCAAATCCGGATAACTGTTTTCTGAGTATCGCGGAAATCTCATCTGATTTTACTTCTGCCATTTTTTATTTCTCCTGAATGATTTATTCTTATTTATAAAATTTATATTTCTAAAACTTCAATTTAACCATTTAACCATTTAACCATTTAACCAATTAACCAATTAACCATTTAACCATTTAACCATTTAACCATTTAACCATTTAACCAATTAACCAATTAACCAATTAACCAATTAACCAATTAACTAATTAAGACTGAAGTCACCTTCTTTAAATTTATCCTTAAGTCTCTGCAGCTGTCTTTTAATACTTGCATCAAGTATTGTATCATTAATTTTAGCAACAAATCCACCTATAATCGACTTATCGATCTCATAACTCATATTACCTTTAAGTTTGGTGTATGAATCAATCTTCTGTTTCATATTCTGTTTCTCTTCATCGCTTAGAGGAACGGAAGTCTTAACGAGTACATCTACTATTCCTTCCTTTTCCTTTCTCAGATTTAAAAAATCCTCAAATAATCCCTGCATAAGGAATTCTCTTCTTCTGTTAATAAGGAGTATCATAAAATCCAGTGTGAGACTGGATATATTCCCGGAAAATATTTCATTTATTAGAGCAAGTTTTTTACTTTTACTGACTATAGGACTTTTAAAAAATAATTCAAGGTCTCTGTTTGAATTGATAAGTCCAAGGATCTTTTCAATGTCAGTAGTAACTTCATTAAGTTTATTCTGCTCTTCTGCTACATCATAAAGTGCTGTTGTATATCTTCTGGCTGCTTTGGTTATCATTTGGTATTTATTCTGTTAATTTTAATTATTCGGTATCTGCGAAATGAAATCATTTACAATTTTCTTCTGCTTATTTTCATCGAGATTTTCATTAATGATCTTTTCAGCGGCTTTAATAGCAAGATCAGAAACTTCATTTCTCAGATCAGCCATTGCAGTTTCTTTCTCCTGCTGAATCTCGATTTTTGCCTGCTCTAAAAGCTTTCTCGAATCTTCCTGCGCCTTTGCCATTAACTCTTCACGCAATTTTCCTGCTGCTTCTCTGGATTCGCTGATTATTTTCATTGACTGCGCATTAGCTTCAGCGAGGATTTTTTTATTTTCAACGACTAAATTCTCAGATTCAACTTTTATTTTCTCAGCCTGTTCGATCGAATCCCTTATACCCTGTTCTCTTGTGTGAAGAGAAGTAAGCAAAGGTTTCCATGCGATCTTTTTAAGAAGAAATAAAAGAAGTATGAAAATAATAATCTGCCAGATAATAAGACCAGGATTTACGGAAAGAAGCATTGGCTTCTCATCATGACCACCCGGTTCACTAAGCAAAAAAACGAATGAATAATTAAAAAGTAATGATAAGTAATAAATCATTATTCTTATTTATTTAATTTAAAATTTATTATTCACAGGAAAAAATTTCCCGTGAAATCTGGATCTGGATATATAAAACGAATTTATATCAGCCGTAAATTAGCTCTTTGTAGCAAGTAAAATACAGATAACAAGTCCGAACAAAGCAACACCCTCAACAAGCGCTGCAGCAATGATCATGGATGTTCTTATCTCACCTAATGCTTCAGGCTGTCTTCCGCTGGCTTCCATAGCTGATCCTGCAAGTCTACCGATTCCGATACCTGCTCCTATTACTGTTAATCCGGCACCTATACCGGCACCTAAAAATGCTAAATCCATTTTGTATTAGTCTCCTTTTTGTTTTATTTTATTTTTTGTTTGAAATATTATTTTTTGTAAAATCTGTATTATGTTTTATTATTTTGGAAATCCAAAATCCAAAATCAAAGATCAAAAATCCTAATGGTGATGCATTGCCATATTAATATACAATACTGAAAGCATTGTAAATATATAAGCCTGAAGCAGTGCAATGAAAATTTCCATCATATAAATGAACAATGCGAACGGTACTGCTATTACAGAGCCGGCATATTCCATTACAAAAATTAATCCTATCAATGAAAATATGATTATTGATCCTGCAGTTATGTTTGCAAACAACCTCATTAGAAGTGAAAATGGTTTTGTGAATAATCCTATAAACTCTACAACCACCATTATAGGAAGTACAAAAACCGGAACTCCGGGAGGCACAAGTCCTTTAAAATAATTTACGAATCCCTGAGCCTGGATACCTTTTACCTGTGTAACAAAAAATGTGATCAAAGCAAGACCGGTCGTAATGTTAATATTCTTTGTAGGCTGTGCCATAAAAGGGAACAGACCTATCAGGTTAGCGATCATTATAAAAAAGAACAGTGTCAGGAAAAAAGGCATCAGCTTCAATCCCTCTTTGCCCATATTGGGAACGACAATGTCATCTCTTACAAAGACTACAATGGATTCAACCATGTTGCCTAATCCTTTCGGAACTTTGTTCTTCTTGTTTGATGAAGCTGCAAACCATAAAAGTATTATGCAGATGATGCAAGCAAGAAACATCATGACAGTTGTCTTCGTGATGGAAAAATCTATATTCATTCCGAAGACATTAACAGGTGCAAACTGAGGAAGATGAAGCTTTCCAAGAAAGTAAAAATCAATATAATGGTGATCAACTACTTTATCAATTACACTGAACTGTTCTTCTGCTTCATGCTCTATCTTTTCGCCTAATTTTTCGATCTTTTCTGTTTCGGTTGTCCCGGAATTGGATTCATGACCCTCTTCCTGAGCAAAAGAATTTACCCCTCCTGCAGTAAATAGGAGAAATAGAATTAAAAAAGCGAACTTGTTAATAAAATTATTATTAGTTGTGTAAGAAGTGATTTTTGAATGCAAATTTTTTATCAATTAATTATTTTGCGTATTTTGTTTTATATAAGTATTTCCTGAAAGATAATTTATTTCCATTACAAGAAACAAAAAGTAAAAAATGAATAATATTACCGGGAAACCTATTCTGTCAAATTTTAAAAAGTAAACCAAAATGAAGACCAAACCTGCTATGGCAAACATTCTTACTACCATACTCATCAAAACTATATTAAAAAATCCTTTTCCCTGTGTTTTAAATGCCCTTGTTACTATAAGACTGCCGATCACTACATTGATAAAACAAACAAGCCATCCTGTAATTAATGGAATTGTGAGATTTTCCAGTCCAAGATAATTTATCAGAATAAATCCCAAAATCAAAAGGATCACACTTAATATTACGATCCTTATTAAAAATTTTTTAAAATCTAGTGATTTCAGTATTTATTAAATTTTTTGTTTTCAATCTTATCTTTTTCCGTCAGCTTTTTTATGTTCAGATAAAAGCTGTAAAAACCGGCAGCAAATCCTATAAATGTAAGTATCAGGGTAAATAACACACCGGTATCAAACTTTCCGTCAAGCCACATTCCAACCCATAGAAATAGCAGGATCGTAATTACAAGAGAAATTCCTAATCCCGAATACTGGGCGACTTTAGAGTCAGCTTTTAATAACGGTTTGGAAAGAATTTTTTTTAAAGAACTGATATTCTTTTCTGAGTTATTATCATTACCTTTCTCAGAATTTTTTTGGTTATCATCCATTTATTTGGCGAACACAAAATTAACGAAATTGCGTTTCAAAATCAATTCGACTTTGAAGGGATTTTAAAGAAATTTTATTTTTTTTGAAC
Organism: Ignavibacteriota bacterium; assembly: GCA_020437545.1. Classification (GTDB taxonomy): domain Bacteria; phylum Bacteroidota; class Ignavibacteria; order Tepidaquicellales; family Tepidaquicellaceae; genus JAGPCH01. The sequence continues at coordinate 5,515 of JAGQWH010000020.1, read as the reverse complement.
GAGGAACAGCAATTATTTCAGTCCGTAAATCTTATATCAGAACAAATTTACTTTGCCGGATTTAATGGCCGGATCTCAATTTCATTAACTAGTGCCCTTTCGGGAAGAGTAGCTGCTAAAAAACAGGACTCTGCTACATCATCGGGAGATAAAATAGTATCCCTTCTTGAGCTGAGACCTGCACTGGGATGGTCAAAGAAATTTGTGTCAACTGATCCGGGACAAACAGTAATTACTCTGATATTGTCTCCCCTGACTTCTGCCATTAATGATCTTGACAGACCCATGACTGCATGTTTTGTAGCGCTGTAGATTGAAGCAGTTGCTACGCCATTCTTTCCTGCCATTGAAGATATGTTTATTATGGTTCCGGATTTATTCTTAAGCATGGATTTCAGAGCATAACGGTTGCACAGATAAAGTCCTTTAACATTTACTGCAAACATTTCATCGAAATCCTTTGTCTTCGAATCGGCTAATTTTGCAAATCTGCCGAATCCGGAATTGCATATCAGTACATCGATCTTTTTGAATTTCTTTATGACTGTTTCAAAAAGTTTTTTAATGTCAGATTCTTTTGATACATCAGTTTTGATAAAATGGAAATACGGATCTTTGATTGATTTTGCATTAGTCCTAGATGCATTGATAACAGTGTAATTGTTTTTTAAAAATATCTTAGCGCATGAAAGACCTATACCTTTGGATGCTCCTGTGATTAAAACTACTTTAGTCATATTTTATTTTTTTTGATTTTCTTATAAACTAAGTTTAGTGAATTGAATATTAAAGGCTTAATTAATTAAGAATCAGGAATCAGGAATTTTAAAAACAGAATTCAGTCCTGAATTGTTTTAAATGAATTAAATTATTAATCTGAATTTTCTTTGCTGTTAAATCAAATAATTAAAATTTGTTTTTTTACTTAGTTCATAAATATAAAATTGTACTGGCATATTTAATTCTGCCATTAATATTTTCGGTATTCATTTTTTCCTGTACTAAACCTCATTCAAATACAAATATTTCTTCTTCAGAAAAATCTGATTCTTTAGCAGCTTTTAAAAAACCCGGAAATAATATTACGGATGACAGTTTGATATGCATTATAGGAGTTGGAGATCTGATGCTCGGATCAAATTATCCTTCGTCTGTATCTTTACCGCCTGATGACGGAAAGTTTTTACTGGACAGTGTAAATGATATTCCAGGTTATGCGGATATAGTTTTTGGAAATCTTGAAGGTACATTTCTTGATAAAGGCGGGAAGCCAAAAGTATGTAATACACCTGACAACTGTTACAGCTTTAGAACTCCCGAGAGCTATTGCGAGATTCTGAAGTCAGCAGGTTTTAATTTAGTGAGCCTGGCTAATAATCACAGTAATGACATGGGTGAAGAGGGAAAAGAATCAACTATTAAAACTCTTGAAAAAAATTCTATCAGGTATGCCGGTTATGCTGAATTGCCATATACTATTTTTGAGATTAACGGAAATAAATTCGGCTTTACGGCATTTGCTCCTAACTTTGCTTCTCAGAATATCAATGATCTCAGTAATGCTGTTAAAGTTGTAAGTGAACTTAAAAAAAAGTGTGATATTGTCATAGTTTCATTTCATGGTGGAGCTGAAGGCAGCTCTGCTGTCAGAGTTCCTAAAAAGAAAGAAATATTTCTTGGAGAAGACAGAGGCGATGTATATGAATTTGCCCATGCGGTAATCGATGCCGGAGCGGATATTGTGATTGGTCACGGTCCGCATGTGCCAAGAGCGCTTGAATTATATGAAAATAAATTGATTTCATACAGTCTTGGTAATTTCTGTACTTACGGTAAATTCAGCACTTACGGAGTTCAGGGAATTGCTCCGCTACTGAAAGTATATCTTGATAAAAAGGGTAACTTTGTAAAAGGAAATATTTATTCATATACTCAAAAAGGAAGAGGATACCCGGTGCATGATCCGGAGCTTAGAGCAGCAAAATTAATAAAGGAATTAACCGGAAAAGATTTTCCGGATACGCGTTTGAGTATAAATGAAAACGGAGAGATTAAATTAGGGGAAGCAGATTAAAAAATAAATTTCAATAAACAAACTATTCTTAATTTTGATAAAAAAAAACAGCGGAAATAAAAATTACCGCTGTTTAAAAAACATCCTTATTTCAAGTACGCCCGACTGGAATCGAACCAGTAACCTACAGCTTAGAAGGCTGTTGCTCTATCCGATTGAGCTACGGGCGCGACTATGATTTAAAATAACAATGTGCAAAGTAACGAATTTAAAAAACTCTTTCAATCTTAAATTATATGATCAATTCATTTTTTAAATGTTAGAGATCAAATCCAAACAGCATGCCGAAATAGAAATTCCAGTCTTTACCGTAAGTATATAACTCATCATTATAGACATTTGAAAACTGATTAAAACCATAAGCGGCATCAAAAAATATGCTAGTAGGGAATACATAAAATGAGAATGCCTGAAGTCTGAGCTGAGCTCCGATGTCAGTTTTGAACTGATCAAGCTTTGTAGCGCTGCCGTCCCAAGCATTTCCAAAATCACCGTATATCGAAAGATAAAGTTTATCAAGATACAAAGGAGATATTCTTGTATCGATTTTTTGAATCAGAGGCATACGGTAAGTAAGATTTGCAACTGCCATTCTTCCGCCGCCGAGAGAGTAAAACGGGTATCCTTTCATTCCGGGTAAACCGGTAGCATAATAATCATAGAATGATTCGACAGGTGGTCCGAATATAGTACCTCCGGTCAGCTTAAGAGTAAGAGAATGCCTGTTATTAAATAATCCGAATCCCTGAGAAATTTCACCGTATAGTTTATTCAGCTTTCGTGTTTCATAATTTGTCGTGACAGTCCCGTCATCACTCACCTCTATAGAAGGATTTATATTACTTATCTCATAATCATATCTTATATCTATGTTTCTGCCTATAGGATTTATATCAGAATTCCTGCTTGGCATTGTATAATTATAATTATATGAAAGGAAAAAATCATTAGCCTTAAAGTAGGTCTCGTTTGTTGAACGGACGGATATACCGCTACCCGGAATTGCAAATGCATCAAGATCATAATCATATTGTGAAAATATGTATCCGGCATCTACAAGATGATTATAATTTATAATATTAAAAGCCATACTGAAATCAAATGATAAGAGATCATATGTAATATCGTCAGCTATTGTATCAGTTGGGAATCCGATATTCACTGTGGAATTCCTTGTAACATTGTAACCGCCGAGTGTAAACTTTGGCTGAAACTTTACCTGTTTAGTGAAAAAGTCCTTGAAGAAAGGAAATCCGTTATTGTATTCGAATGTAAGGAACAGATCTCTTTCCGCCTGACTATTTATGGAAGCTCCGCCGAAAATTGAAAATCTGTTAAGTGCTTCATTTGAAAAAAAGTATAACCCCGGTTTTATTGCTTCAAAGAAACTATACTGATTCGCTCTTTTGTATGTATCGAATCTTAAAACGGGTACAATAGACAATGGAGTGAATTTGCTGCTGTATGGTTCCTTTTTATATTTAGGAACATCCTTGTCATTAAAATTCTTCAGCTTGACCCAGTTATACTGACTGCCTGCTTTAAGAGAATCTTCAGTTGCATATTTAGGAATGAGTTTATCGGGTTGTTTGTATGAACCGAATTCTGTCGGATCTTTCTCTTTAAATTCTTTGATCATGGCGATCTTATATCCTGTGGACTTATAAGTTGCAAAAGCAATGTCACCTGTGGAATCAACAGTCGGCATGAAAGCTCCGCCTAAAACATTTGTGATCTGTTTTATTTCTTTGTTCTCCATGTTCATGGAGTAAATATTGAATATACCTGTCTTATTGCATGAAAAATATAATTTTTTACCGTCCGGTGAAAAAGAAGGATTCCGGTAATCAATTCCTTTATCATCGAGTATGAATTCTATATCTCCTGTTTCAATGTCAATTTCCGCAAGCTTTCTTGATTCCTCGAAAGAATAATCAAAAACGATCTTCTTGCCGTCTTTAGAAAATTTAGGATTATAAATCTGTTCACCATTATTAAAAGCAGTGAGTGGATCATAATTCTTTCCGTTTGCATCAGCAATCTCAAGATTTAAAGTACCGTCTCTGTTGACTACAAAGCATATCATTTTACCGTCAGGAGAATATGAAGGTGAGTAAGCCCTGAGGTTTTCCGTTAATCTTTTTTCCTCTTCTGATTTAAGATCATATTCATAAAGATCATAAATGGTAGCGTGATGAATGGTCGGAGGTGAATTTCTTTTTGCAAAAAGGATCTTTTTGCCATCAGGTGACCATGAATAATTTGTCGCAACTGGCGCTGTAATGAATTCGCTTTTTTTCTTTTTAATATCATATATAAAAAGCCCTGTGGAACCGTAGTCAAAATCCTGATTGGAAAGGTAAGCAATTTTCTTACCATCAGGTGAAAACTGAGGATAATAATTTGCAAAACCAATTTCTTCAATAAGCAATCCGTCTACCATACTGCTTTTTACATCAGCGAGTCTGATACCGTAATCTTTTTTAAGATATGCCTTCCATTCATTATAAAGTTGTTTACCGTCAATGCCCAATGCTTTTTTCACAGCCCTGTCCATACTGAAGTTAGTAAAGTCTCCAAGATTTAAAGTAATTTCCTTGAGTTTGTTTTCACCGTATTTTTCAGCAATATATCTTGTCAGAGCAAAACCTAGATTATAAATGGATTCAGCTTTTAAACTTGTAATAGATGAAAACTGTCCCATCTCACCCCATGACATTAAATTATCATCGGTAATGTAACTTCTGAGAATCATGTCTCTGTGCGAATCCCAGTATTCATAAGATAACTGCTGCCGCTGATACTGGGCAGTTCCTTCGGCATACCATGCCGGAACACCCACACCGGACAGAGGATAAGAAATTATAATATTCGGATAACCATAAAGCACATCAGGTCTTATCTCGTTTTCATAGCCAAGCCACTGAAGATATATTGCAGGAAGTTTACTTCCGTATTTTAAGGAAGCCTGAACCTGAATAGCGTGAGTAAATTCATGAGTCACAACGTTTCTAAGCCAGTTATGTGTTCCTCTCAGATCGTAATCCATTCCCGAAGCATAGATCTCGATTCTGTTGCCGAAATAATCCGTAGCTCCGTTTGCAATATCGGAAACATCATTTATAATAAAAGTCACACGATCTTTTGGTCTGTAATCATATAAAGAGGTGATAGGTCCGTAAACTTCTTCTGCAATTTTCGCAACTGTCTGAGCTGTCCTTTCGGTGCCGCTGTGATAGTGAACATAAAAGTGCTTTGTCTCGATGGTAAACCAGTCTAATTCTGGATGGGGATCGAATTGAGAATATACATTTTTAATCGGAAGTAACAACAAAAAAGCAAATAGGATAAAATACAAGTTTTTAATATTAAACATTGAATGTTAAATTTTTAATAATTATAATTGGAACAAATTTAGGTATATATATCTTGAAAAGAGAG
>JAGQWH010000209.1 GCA_020437545.1 Ignavibacteriota bacterium | reverse complement strand
TATCATATATTTTCAAAGTTACAAATCCCAATTCCGAAATCCCAAATTCCAAATTGGTAGAAGGATTGAAAGGGTTCGGATAATTCTGTGATATGCTGTAGCTTTGAGGCAAACCTATCACTACTTCATTGTTCAGGTTGAAGTATTCAAAGTTTCCGTTGAAATCAATTTGCTTCAGTCTGTAGTCATATTTCCCTGTTGATAAACCTCTGTCAGTAAAAGAATAATTACTTGATGATGATGTAGTGCCGTTTCCGTTTACAGATCCGGCAGTTGTCCAGCTGCTGCCTCCTGACTTTCTTTCGATTTCAAATATTGAATTATTATTTTCCGAAGCAGTCGTCCAGTTCAGAGTAACGTTTCTTTCACTGACAGATGAGGTGAAGGAAGCAAGCTCGACGGGAAGAACGTTATTATTCCATGAAACGTCGATGTAAATTCCGTCAATTATGGCATTATTACCACTCTGATAGATCGCGACCGTTGAAATTGAAGTAGCATCAGCAAAACCTGGAGTGAGAGGACCAATATTTGGTGTTGGTTCTGTTGACGGCACAGGTGTATTTTCATCGAAAAAGAAAAGACTAATTTCATCATTGGTACCACCACCTGGGTTGAATGTATATTTAACAACAACGAGATAGGTTTCAAAATCCGGAAGAACGGTTCCTGAATATGTAATCGTGGGGTCACCTACTTTCGAAATTCCGAGAACAGTGCCGCTGCCGGTGTTTTTAGCGTAAAAGTTCAGAAATCCATAACTCGTAAATCCCGGTTCAAGCAAAGCCAGAGACAAGCCGCCGTTCGGGTCACAATTTATTGGCTGGAACATGAATGAAGCATAGACACTGCCCGAAGATATGTGAGTTCCGATATATGCGCTGTCGTCTTCCCCGGCAAAACCCGTTACCGCAGCATTTCCAAGAGCAGAACCTACATAATCCGGGAATTGCAATGAAGTTGTGGAAACTATTATCTGGTTTGTAGTATCTCCAATAGGTGCCCACATACTTGTAGTATTGAGTCTCGTCTGATCAGGATACTCAAAATTTTCAATAAAAAGCTGTGAATAACAGCTTGATGAAGCAAAAAACAGAAATAAAAACAATGTAATAGTTTTCATAATTATTTGGTTTAAGTTTATATTTTAATTAATTAAAGGTAAGTTGATTTGGGGACAACTATTTTTATAGCTAAATTATATTTTTTTTACCTTCCCGAACTGGGGTCCGGGAAGGAATGTAAGATTAGTTTTGAAATTGATGAATGAAACAGAGTTTCATTCGCAATTGCGTTCCAAAAAAGAGTTTGGGAACGAGCACACAAGGTCCGCCGCGGCGGATTAAGAACGAGCATACAAAGGATCCACATCTGTAAGTTGAGAAAGCACACCCAACACACTCAACACACTCCACACACTCAACACACTCCACACACTCCACACACTCTATACACTCAACACACTCCACACACTCCACACACTCCACACACTCCACACACTCTATACACTCAACACACTCCACACACTCAACACACTCCATAAACTCCATACACTCAACACACTCAACACACTCAACACACTCTATACAACTCTATACACTCAACACACTCTATACACTCAACACACTCAACACACTTTTTTACATACTTAATAAGCCACAACCTTATCTACTTCAAGCTGCCACATAGCTTCGCCGGGAACAAGCTTGTACTGGATCTGTTTTGTACCTCCCGACGGAGCTGAATTGGCATCCCCTTCTTTGAAAACCGGGAATCTTCTTACAAGTCTGTTTTCTACTACTTCAAACTGGTCTTTACCGCCATAACCTTCGTATGCTTCTTTGTTGTTTTCTATATTCGGTAAATTGATCTGTGTCATTGATTTTCCGCTGTTGACGGAATATGCAATCACATCTCCGAATCTTCCGGTACCTTCCGCAACTGTATAAACATAAATTTCAGGAGAGCCGTCAGCATTCAGATCGGCGATCTCAGCATTACTTACATAACCGTCAATATTATGAGTGACAGGTTTATTGTCTCCCTTGAGTCCGGCCGGAGTAATGGTCAACTTCTTTCCATTAACTTATATAAAGAATTCTATGTCACTGCCTTTCATGCTTAGCGTTTTTGTGTAAGCAGTTTTATCAACCTGACTTTGATCAAGCTGCTGATCGATTTTCTCATAAGTTCCGGCAAGACTTCCACCGCCGCGGCAGTAATATGTGAGCAAAGCTTCCTGTGAACCTTCACCTGCTGAAACGGTCAGGTCTTTGCCGCTGAATTTCAGTTTAATTGTACCCATGTTATCAAAAATATTCAGTTCATCCGAGCCGACGACAGAAGCAATTCCGTCATAAGTGCAGGTCGGTTTCATTTTGTCCGCTCTTGATCGAACCGATACAGTCACTCTTCCATTATCATAAGGTGAAATTTCAAAGGCAACCCAGTCAGCGCCGGTTGTACGGTCTTTATAGCTTGCGTCAACATAATTACCGAAGTAGTCGAAATTAAACTCTTCCGGAGTTGTCTTGCCGGAATTTGTTACTTGTGTGTCAGTATTGTTTACTGAAGTATCTGTCTTTTTATTTTCTGACTGCTGTTCTTTTTGTTCCTTTGTACAACCCAGAAAAACTGCAAGAGTGATTATGATTAATGAAATTCTGAACATAGATTTGTATTATAAATTATTATAATGTTATAGGAAAAAGTATTTCACAAAATTAAAGGCTGTGCATAACTTATCAAAGCTAAGTTTTTTCTTAAAATTCACTTTGAATATAAACAGAGATTTAAGTATTATCTTTAATAACAGCAGGAATTTAACGTTTTTTCTTTAACTTATTTCACCTAAATTTTAAAAAATTAATAAGGCATTATTATGTATAAAAGCACTTTAATTGAATTAATGTACAAATTCACCCCGGATGAACTCAAAAAGTTTGAATTATTCCTGAGATCACCTTATCACAATAAACTAACAAATCCCTTAAAGCTTTTCCTTGAAGTAAAAAAATTTGCTCCGGATTATGAAAGCAATCTTCTTGATAAAGAAATAATGTGGCAAAAGATCTTTCCCGGAAAAAAATTCAACTACGGTGTAATGAAAAATCTGATCCACGAAATTACCAAACTCGGTATGAAGTTCTTGACGATCGAGTATCTGGAAAACAGCAAACCGGATCAGGATGATATGCTGCTCACGCAATTGTTCCTGAGAAACTGCCGGAAGCTATATTCCCAAAAAGTAAAACAGGTAAATAGTCAGTATTCGGGAAACTTTATAAAAAAAATCCAGCCCGAAGCGGAAACTTACTTTAAATTCAAAAGCAAATTATACTGGCAGGAAGCTTACTTCGAAAAGATTAACGAGATCAAATTGCCTGAAAAGGAAAATTTTCAGAGCAGTTCTCACTATCTAACATATTCTTACATTATTTCACTTGTAAAACAACTGAACAATATAATAGCAAACTCATATGACAATAATTATGATCTGCATAATAATCTGACATTATTTCTGCTGAAAAACTTTAGTGAAGGATTATTTGAAAAAGTTATTGAAGACGCAAAATATTACCCTGAGAGAGATAATAAAGTAATTGAGACATATATTGCACTCGGCAATGCACTTATAGATCTGGGAAATAATGAAGCTTATTATCTTTACAAGAAAAAACTTATTGAGAACAGAATGTTGTTTTCAAAACTTGATCTGAAAGATCTTTTCAATTGCCTTTCTACAGTTCTGTCGCACCTGGATAAATCTAATGATAATGTTATCAGAGAATTTCTGAGTAATTTTGAATACATGGCTGAAATGAATATACTTACGCAGGAAGACGGAACTCTTGGTATAAATTATTATTATTATTACATCACCGCTGCATTCAAAGTCCTTAAATTCGAAAAGATAGAGATCTTTTCAAAAAAATTTCTGAAAAAATTAAATGATGACAAACAGGAAAATGCAAAATTGATAACCAAAGCTTTGCTGGCATTCGGTGAAGGAAGGTATGACGAAGCTTTACAGATAATTTCAAAAGCAGACCCGGTTGCATTATTCCTGAAATTCTTTATTCGTGAGTTCCGCGCCTGCTGCCTTTATGAACTGAATGAACGTCAGGTTTTTGAAAATGAATACAGATCACTTTACCATTTTCTGAAAAACAATAAGCTTGATAATCCCCGCTTAAGCAAAAGTATTGACTCACACATGAAAAATATTAAGAAACTGTTTATGCTGAAGGAAAAATTCAATATTGATCTGTACACAAAATTAGATACTAATACAAAAGGTTATATCTCATGGACTGAGCAGAAGCTGAGAGAAATTGATACTCTTGAGAAAAAATCTAAAAAACTGAGAATTGCCTGAGTCTTTTTTAGTATTGGGTATTGGGTATTGAGTATTGTGTAGTTTTGTTTATCAGATATTTTTAAAATTCGTAATTCGTAATTCGTAATTCGTAATTCGTAATTCGTAATTCGTAATTCGTAATTCGTAATTAAACAAACTTCCCCGCCGCAACCCCCGACGCCCACGCCCACTGGAAATTATATCCGCCGAGCCAGCCTGTAACGTCCACAACTTCGCCTATAAAATACAAGCCTTTGACTTTTTTTGATTCCATGGTCTTTGAGGAGAGCTCGTTTGTATCGATTCCACCCAGTGTAACTTCGGCTTTATCAAAACCTTCCGTTCCTGAAGGTATAATTTCCCATTTGTGGAATTTTCCGGAAATGTATATCAGATCCTTTTGTGAATATTGATTTAATGGTTTTATCTCAAAATATTTTTTACAAAATACTTCTGCAAATCTTTTCGGAAAATAATTTGAAATAAAATTTGTTAATTCAATTTTGGGTGCAGGTTTATTTTTTAATTGTTCCGTAAAAATTTCAGCCAAATTATTATCAGGCAACAGATTTATGAATACAGGCTTTCCCGTTTCGCAGTAATTAGATATTTGTAAAATTGCCGGACCGCTGAGACCTTTGTGAGTGAAAAGGATATTTTCCCTGAAAGAGGTTTTATTGAATGTGACGATTGATTCAATTGATATACCGCTGAGTTCAGAGAAAGAATTTCTTTCTTCGCTGCTGAATGTGAGCGGAACAAGTCCGGGTCTGATTTCCGTCAATGCAATATCAAATTGTTTTGCTATTTTATATCCAAAGTCAGTTGCTCCCATTTTCGGAATTGAAATACCGCCCGAAGCGATCACAACCGATCCGGCAGTAACATTTCCATGAGATGTTTTTAATTCAAAATTTACTTTCTTATTTAATTCATTTACAGAGCAGTTTAAAAAGATCTGTACATTTGCATCTTTGCATTCTGATTCAAGCATTGCAGCGATTTGCCTTGAGCTGCCGTCACAGAAAAGTTGCCCAAGGGTTTTTTCATGATAGGAAATATTATACTGTTCAACCAAAGCAATAAAATCGTCCGGTGTAAATCCTGCAAGAGCTGATTTGCAGAAATGAGGATTCCGGGATATGAAATTTTCTGACGAAACAGATTTATTTGTAAAATTACATCTTCCTCCGCCCGAGATAAGAATTTTTTTCCCGGTCTTTTCAGCATGCTCTATGACTAAAACAGACCTGCCTCTTTTTCCTGCTTCGGCTGCGCACATAAGTCCCGCAGCGCCGCCACCGATTATCACAACGTCTTTTTTTATATTTTCCATATTGGAATTTGAAATCACATTTTACGATTTATTGACAAAATTATCTATTCAAATGAATAACGATCCGGGGTTGAACAAGTAAAAGAGAAATATTAATTATATAAAATAATTTGTCACATTATTGCAAATAAACAATTATTTTGAACAGAATTGATTCTACATCAACTCTGTCCAAAACGTTTTATAATATTATAGAATAAATTTCAACTATACTCAGATTTACCTTCTTTCTTTTGAAC
>JAGQWH010000208.1 GCA_020437545.1 Ignavibacteriota bacterium | reverse complement strand
CCTAATAAAACAAGCATCAATGCACCGAATGCAAATCCGGGAATTGCATATCCTATAAATACCAATGCTGATGAAATAAAATCAAAAGTCGAACCGTTTTTTACAGCCTTATACACCCCCAAAGGCACGCATATAAGGTAGGTCAGAATAAATCCTATCAATCCGAAATAAATTGAAACGGGAAATCTAGAAACAATTACATCAGAGACCGGCTCTGCATAAACGTATGACTTTCCAAGATCCAGTTTGAGTAAATTAGTTACCCAGATCACATATCTTTCCTGAATCGGTTTATCAAAACCGTAAAACTTAGTAAGCTCATCAACGGCAGACTGCGGAATATTTTGCGTGGAATTACCGCCGCTTCCGGATTCAGTGCCGCCTTTGTTTCCGCCCATCCGGATCTTCATAATTTCCATCTCGAGCGGTCCGCCGGGTACGATCTGCAGAATTAAAAATGTTATTAAAGTAATTCCGAAAAATGTAGGAATGATAAGTAAAAATCTTCTTATAAAATAAGAAGTCATATATTAGTATTATTTAATGGGATTTATTGTAAATAAAAAAAGACAGGAGTGTTAATCCTGTCTTTTATGATTTAATTATCGTTTAATTTTATAACTTCGCCTTTGTTTTCTCTTTCTGCAACATCAAGCCAGAATTTACTGTCAACTTCCTCAACTGGTAACTTTGTCTTGTTTTTCAATGCTTCTTCATACGCAGCATTCTTTTCGGGATCAAGCCACCACATTGTGAAAATACCCCAGTCACCTGAACCATAATAAACATCGAATCTTGACAAATACCATTTCGGATATCCGAATTTATTATGCCATAAAAGTCTGGTATAACCTGCTGTCCAGCCGTAAACATATGGCTGCATAGCTGTAATTATACTGTCAATTTGTCTGACCATCGCTACTCTCTTTGATTTATCATACTCAAGATTATATGCAGCAGCAAGTTCATCTACTTTAGCGCTTTTGTATCCGGGCCAGTTAGTACTGTTAGGATCATCCGCAGTTTTGGAAATATATCCAAAGTCTAATGAAGGAGGATTCTGCCCGCCCCAGCTTACAGGAATTAGTGAAAAACTTCTTTCGTTTCCAATTTTAAACTGAGTCGTACCGTCAACCTGTTTTAAATTTAATTTAACACCGGCTCTTTTCAGATCTTCCTGGAAAATAGTCAGATATCTTTCCTGACTTGGCTGAGTGTATACCATTTCCACTTCAAACACTTTTCCATCCTTCATTCTGAAACCTTCAGCATTTTTATCTTTCCATCCGGCCTCTTCAAGAAGCAATATAGCGCTGTCAAGATTGAATGTCATTTTAGGATTGTTTGGATTTGCATAAACTGTTCCCGCAAACTGTGTATTCAATGGTGTATAAGAATTATAAAAAAGTTTTTCATTGAATTTATTCACATCATACAGCATCTGAAATGCTTTTCTGATACGGATATCATCAAACGGCGGCTTTCTCATATTCATTGCCATTCCGGATAATCCGCCGGGATTCTGATTGTATATTCTTTTTTTAACAATTATACCGTTTTTCACTTCGTCAAAATCAGTTCTTTCTGCCCACCATTGAGCTCTGTTAACCTGATAAAGATCTATATCACCTTTTTTGAATTTTTCAAAATCTAGTGATTCATCTGATACTACATCTGTTTTGAATACATCAAAATTATTTAAACCTGTTGAGAATCTTTCTTTCTCCGCCCAGTAATCACTTCGTCTTCTTACAATAATTGATCGACCTTTTTCAATATCTTCTTTTTGTACATAATATGGACCACTTCCCGGTACCACATCATAATTGTACTTTTCAAGATATTCTGATGCTGTAATATTTCCTATATAATGTGCAGGTAAAATGTTGAAACCGGCTGCCATATTGAATGGGATCCAGCCTTCTTTATTTGCTTTATAACTGACTATGTATTTGCTTTCAGCAACCGGAGCCTGTAAATATGTTTTGTATATTTCATCTCCGCCTGTCAGTAAACCCGGATCAGTTACTAATTTCCATGTCGCTAAAACATCTTCCGAAGTTACAGGCTTTCCGTCAGCCCATCTTGCATTGGGATTTATTCTGAATCTGTAAGTTTTTTTATCTTCCGATATCTGCCAGTGTGAAGCAAGTCTAGGAGTCCAGTCTTCAGTTACAGGATCCTGATTTAATAAAGATTCATAAACCATTCTCTGCATGACTCTTGTGTAATATGAATTTTCATCTTTACCGTATAGTCTTAATGTTGCAGGAAAATCAGGAATTGACCATGTAATTGATCCGCCTTTTACGGCTTTCGGATCTCCGATATAATTGTAATCTGTAGAAGTAGTCCAGCCTTCACCGGTAAAACCTTCACCTCCCATTTCAGCAGAGACAGAAGGGTCAGCTCCCGGAGGAGTGTCAAATTTTTTAATTGATATGGGTTGTGTATTAGTGACTTTGTTTTGTGAGTCTTTTGTATCTTTTCCGCCGCAGGATATTAATAGTGCAGATAGTGCGATAGCAAAAACAGGAAATAAAATGGATTTAATCCTCATGTATAATTTTCTCCTTATGTTATAAAATTGTTACCAATATAAAAAATGATACATTAAATAAATAGTTTTTTAGTTTTCCATTTTTAATTGGTTAATTGTGTTAATTGTGTTAATTGGTTAATTGTGTTAATTGGTTAATTGGTTAATTGGTTAATTGGTTAATTTGAATCTATTATTAGTTTATTTATGTGAACTTCGTCGAAAATTAAAAATGTAAAATAGATAAATTTTTATTCCGCATGAATTTGAAAAGTGATTATGAAAATTATTAAAGCAAAAATTTATCCAATGGAGAAATCTGATTGGGTAAAATTCTTTTATCTATTATACAGATATAAAAACAAAGAGATATGGATAGGATTTATTGGCGCAATATTAATCTTAATCACTATGTTTTTAGTTTTTACAGCACAATTGATTAATAATAAATTAAGTTCAGAAATATATATTTTTGCTGTAATTGCTTTTTTTTTTAATCTTTATTTTTGCAATAGACAATAGAATTCGTAGCATTGCGCAAACATCAGTAGACCAAAATAGTAAACCTGTTTATTACATTTTAGATGATTCTGGTTTTTCAAAATTAGATTCTCATGAAAATAATAAATCTTTTTGGGCTGATTTCAAAGAAGCAATTATTTCAAAAAATAATATCTTATTATTTGATAATGAAAATATTGTAAGTTTCATTTCTAAAAATTATTCAGAAGAGGAATTCGAACAAATTAAGATCTGGGTAAATAAAAATATTAAGATAATTTGATCTTTAATCTCCTTATTATATTAATCTCAAATTTATATATAGTTTAAGCTCTTTCAAATTTCCGCAACCTAAAGTTTTCGTACGAACTTGTTTCTGAAACTTTTTTTCAGTCAGTGTCTTGAGTTAATGTTCAGTGTCATCTAAATATAATTTTTTAATATAGTTATGTCAATTTGAATGCAATGAAGTTTAAGGAATTGAATGTTAATTCTAATGAATATAATTTCATGTGACCATTTATAAATTAAATATTAAAATGGAAAAGACAAAAACCCAAAACGATCTGAAACCTCTGATAAGAGAAACTATTAATGAAATGATAAGAGATGACAGAGAAGAGATCCGTGAATTAATAAAGGAAGCGATTGAAGATATTGCTTTGGCTAATGCAGTTAAAGAAGGCAAAAAAAATGAATATGTAAGTGAGGAAAAAATTTTGAAATTATTGGACAAATAATTTTGGAAATAATATATGAGAAGAGTTTCGAAAAAGATCTCAAGAATGTAAAAGATAAAAATATCAGGGAACTCATTAAAGCGAAGATAATTGAAGTTAAGAACTGTACTGATTTGAATGAAATTTCAAACATGAAAAAGCTCATGGGGAATATCGGTAATATTATGAATTTAAAAATCGTTTTCGGACAGTCTGTCCGTTTGGGAACACACTTTCTCCTGAAACTTTGTTTCATACATTTGTTGATTCATTTTCTTTTTTAAGAAAAGAACACGCAATCCCTAAAGGGATTGGGGAAATTTTTGTTTAATTACTACCGATACTCAATCCCTTACAGGATTGTCTTGGATATTGAAAATAGATTGTTCAAATGAACCTTCAATCCCTGCGGTATTGGATTATTTTGTGAATTGCTGCTACCGACATCTAATACCTAACAGTATTTTTTTTAACCGTTAAAATCGCCCGAATCAAATTACTGAAATTGCAAATTTATACCAATTATTCTCGGATAACAAGTTAACACAACACTTCGACTGATAACATAATAAACATAATAGAAAAACTCCTACCTAAAACGTAACTCGTAACTTGAAACTTTTAACTTGTATAAAACAACTTGTCTTGAATAAATTTTCTAATTAAGCTAACTTAAGTCTCAATTTTATAATGAATTTAGCGATTTTGCTTAACTGAAAAGTTAAACCATTTTCAACCAAATCACCCTTATGAATATCGTTACAAATGAAGAAGATGAAGTAATTTTGGATTCAGATTTAAATTTAAATAAGGATTTTAATCTTTTCAGGACTCTTTCCGAAGGTAACAATATTGACAATCCCTATATTTTTTACAAAAAGCTCAGAGAATTTGACCCTGTGTTTTATATGCAGTCGTCTGCGGGCTTTTTGTCAGAGAATATGTGGGTCATAACGAAGTATGCGGATATTAACAAGGTTCTGGCTTCCAAAAAATTCGGAAGAAGTACAAATACCGTTACGGATTCTGATCCGGGAAACAAAAGAGTTAATGCCATTAAAGAATTAAAGCAAAACTGGGTGACGTTTCTTGATCCTCCTTATCATACAAGGGTTCGCGGGTTTATCAATAAGACTTTCACGACCAAGCTGGTAAATGATTTCAAACCAAGAATTGAATCGATCGCTGATTTTCTGATAGATTGTTTTGAAGATGACGGTGAATTTGAATTAAAGAATGATTTTGCATATCCGCTTGCTGCTATCTCTATTGCTGAGATTATGGGAATTCCGGCTGAGGACAGGATCATTATCCGCAACTGGGCTCATAAGCTAGTGAAGGTTCTTGACGGAGTTGCACTCGGACTTTCGACAGATGAGATTCAACAGATGTATGATGCTGCCGAAGAGGTAAAAGATTATTTTGGAAAGATAGTTTCGGAAAAAGCTAAAGCACCCGGCAATGATCTGATTAGTGCTTTGATTGATCTGAAAATTAATGACGATAGACTTTCCGAACTGGAAGTTTCAGCAACAGCTGCTTTAATGATAATTGATGCACATGAATCGATAAAGAATCTTATCGGAAACGGGTTGTATGCATTGCTTCAGAATCCTGATCAGCTTGAATTACTAAGAACCAATCCTGAACTTGCGGAAAATGCTGTTGATGAATTTTTAAGATATGACAGTCCGGGACAGTTTACCGGAAGGCGCGCAATGGAAGATTTCGAACTTGGAGGAAAGATGATAGCTAAAGGTTCGCAGGTAGTCTGTATGCTCGGCGCCGGCAATCGTGATCCGGAGAGATATGATAATCCGGATAAGCTGGATATTAAAAGAGAACGCATTAATCCCCTATCATTCGGAGGCGGTATTCATTATTGCGCCGGAGCAATGCTTTCAAAAGTTGAAGGTGAGATAGGATTCAAAAAACTTCTTGAAAGACTTCCGAACCTGAGATTGAAAAAAGATGAAGAGTATCATTTTGAGAAGACTTATCACGGGAGAGGTTTGAAGAGCCTTGAACTCAGATTTTAGATTTTTGATTTTTGATTTTTGATTTTTCCCCCGGTAAAGTCTCCGGAACTTTTCCGGGAATCTGCCGGAAGTAAATTTACATGCTAAATTTCATCCTTCCCAAGTTGGTCCGCCGCCACGGATTGGGAAGCAGTAGAAAGAATAAAAACTTAGGGCCTTCGAGAAAAAAAAAAAAAAAAAACCAAAATGGAACATTACAAAGAAGGATCATCGACTTTTATAGAACTTCTGAGATGGAGAGCGGAGAATCAGCCTGATAAGCTGGCTTACCAGTTTCTTGATAACGGAGAAACGGAAGGTTTCAG
>JAGQWH010000207.1 GCA_020437545.1 Ignavibacteriota bacterium | reverse complement strand
GATACCTCACTGCTTACAGCGAGGTTATTTATTTAGTAACCATAAATAAATTACGACCTTTAGTGTGATATATATGATTTATAAAAATTTAAACCGGAGGGGTCAGGTCTTACGGTTTTTATTTGTAATAAGTATTAAGTATTAGGTATTAGGTATTAAGTAATAGTTTTTTCGGGTAGATGAAATTTTAAAAATCGGTTTGCTTAAAAATTTAAAGCAGCGGAATACAAACTTTATGAACTTTCTGAACTCTCACTCAACTTTGATCTTATTTATCGCTCCGTACTGATTTTTTCCCGAAGGATCATATTCACCACCTATTTGGCCAAAGACATAGATCTCTTTTCCGTTTTTATTTAATATTACATTATCGATAGGGTAAGCACCGGAAGTTGCTTGGTTAAATGAATAAAGTATCTCGTAATACTTTCCGGAAGGTGTGATCCGAAAGACTGTTCCTTCATCATTAGTTCCTCCTTTTCTTGTCGTGCCGTAAAGAAATCCATTCGAATAACAAAGTGAGCCGTAAGGAGAATGTCCGTCAGGAACTGTTGTTTTTTCATCTTCAAATGAATGAAGAATTCTAAAATCCGAACCATCTTCGTTTATTCCAAAGACTATTCCTTTATCTTTTTTCCCGCCGGAATAAGTCATTCCATAAATTGTATTATCGACCCGCACAAGATATCCGTGCTGTGATGTATGTCCGTTCTGTTTTCCTTTGGCAAAATTATGAAGAACTTTATAATTTGTATCTCTTAAATTAATTGAAAAAATTGCACCCAGTTTATCTGTTCCGCCGGTCCTTGTAATACCGAAAAGAGTACTGTCATCTGAACCCTGAGTTAATCTGCCGTGAGGATTATGCCCTGTCCCTTTACTGAAAGAGTATAAAACCGAAAAATCAGTTCCATCCGGATTCATTCTGTAAAGAGTCCCTTTTCTTCCGATCCCACCCTGAGCAGTCAAACCATAAAACACATTATTTATAACAATTATACCGCTGTGAGGCTGAGCTCCATCAGTATCACTTCCGTTAAATACATGAAGAGGGGAATAACCGCTTCCGTCAGGGTTAATTCTGAAAATCACGCCATTATTTTTTTCTCCTCCATACAAAGCTGCTCCGTACAGATGATCTTTATAAAAATACATTGCATCGTGATGAGGTTCGTTTCCTGTCTCATTATCAGACCCATCTGTAAAATCATAGACCGTTTTAAAATCTTTTCCATTATGATCAAGCATAAATATAA
Organism: Ignavibacteriota bacterium; assembly: GCA_020437545.1. GTDB lineage: Bacteria > Bacteroidota > Ignavibacteria > Tepidaquicellales > Tepidaquicellaceae > JAGPCH01. The sequence continues at coordinate 4,950 of JAGQWH010000207.1, read as the reverse complement.
CTCCTTTGCCGTGCTTTCCGCCTGCAGAAGTATAGCCGTAGAGTGTACTTTCAACTAAAGTCAGAGTACCTTTTGGAGTTGCACCATTCAAACCATTAAAAGAAAATAAAGCATTTGATTTTTCTTTTGCACAATATAAAGTACTGAAACTAAATAGCCCTAAAGCTATTAAAGTTAATATAGTTAAGTATGGTTTTTTAAATTGATACATAGCTATAAAAATTCATTTGATATCCGGGAAACAAATTAAATCCATTTTTTATATTTAAACCAAAAAAGCATTGAACCGGCAATTACCACCATTAGTCCCATTGAAATCCAGAATCCGATATCTGATTTTAAAAATGGTATAGAATCGAAATTCATTCCGAATATACCTGTGATCAATGTTAAAGGAAGCATAATTGTAGCAATAATTGTCAGAAACTTCATTACTTCGTTCATTTTATTGTTAACTATAGAGAGGTAAGAGTCAAGCATTCCTGATACATAGTCCCTGTAAGATTCAGTAGTATCTGCTACTCTTACAAGATGGTCATAGACATTTCTGTAATAAACAGATTCCTCCATAGAGATGAGATCCGAGTCACCGCGGGTCAGTTTAAATAGAATTTCCTTTTGATAGGAAGAGATACGTCTTAATTTGATCAGTTCCTTTTTCAAATTCAGTATTCTCAAAAGTGTCCTGTTTCCTGGAGTTCCCTTAAAAAGTTCACTTTCCACAGAATCAATTTCAGTTTCAAATTTATCCAGTATAGGATAATATCTGTCAACTATTTCATCAAGTATCAGATTTAATATATAATCAGGTCCTTTCCTGAAGGTTTTCTCATTGAGATATGAATTCAGACTCTTATGAACGGAATTATCGGGTTTTTCATTATGAAGAGTTATAAGAAAATTGCTTCCAAGAAAACAACTGAGAGAGAAAATTTTATATTTAAAAGTCTTGCCGATCTCCATCAGCCCGTTAAAAACTATGAATAAATAGGAATCAAAATCATCTATTTTCGGGTGATGAACAGTTTCTTCGGTAAAATGTTTGACAGCATCTTCAATTGCAAGAGGATGAAATCCGAATATATCCTTAAGTATTCTGACACTGTTTTCCTTGGATTCATCATAAATATCAATCCATATAATTTCATCACAGTTATAATCCCAGCTTTTCAGGTAATCAACAGGGACAGAATGAACTCCTTTTTCACTGCCGTATTTAGTTATGTTTATCATAATATTTATCGATTACTATAACAAATTCTCCCTTTAAATTGCCTTCTCCGATCTCATCCAGAATATCCTGTGCAGTGCCTCTGAATTTTCTTTCTTCAGGCATAGTAATATTAAAAGCAACAAAAATTCTTCTTTCTTCAAATACATCAGAAATATCTTTTAATAACACTTTTAATCTGTATGGAGCATCCATCAATACACAGGCTTTATCCATGAATTTCAATTTTTTTAATTCAAGCTTTCTTATATCCGCTTTGGGAGACAGAAATCCCATGAAAAAAAAACGGCTGATATCAAATCCTGATAAAACAACAGAAGCAAGAACTGAATTCGCTCCGCTTATGAATTCCAGTTTTATGTTTGCATCAATGCATTTCTGAAGCAGAATGCTTCCGGGATCTGAAAAAAGGGGAGTACCGCAGTCAGAGATTAAAGCTATGTTCTTTCCCTGAGCAAGATCCATAAAAATTTCATTGCTTTCCTCTTTCTCATTATGCTCATTGAGAGCCCTGAGATCTTTTCGTAATTCAAAAAATCTTAGAAGTTTAGCAGCTTCCTTATACTCTTCACATACAACATAATCACATTCGGTCAAAGTACGTAAAGCCCGGAGACTTATATCAGAATAATCACCGATAGGTGTCGTAACTATATTCAAAACTCCACTCATATAATTTCCAAAATTTTTATTGATAAACAAACTTGCTTTGGTACAATATCAAGAATCAAAAATCCATAAATAAAAATTGTTAATTCCTATTTCGTAATTCGTAATTCCTAATTTAAACCGGTGCTTCCATACCCGCCGTCACCTCTTTCAGTTTCCGTTACATCAACCGATTCTGTCAGATCAGCCTTTTCATATTTTGCAATAATAAGCTGTGCGATCCTGTCACCATATTTTATTTCAAAATCATTTATACCATGATTTATCAGAAGAACTTTTACTTCACCTCTGTAATCAGAATCAATAGTTCCCGGGGAATTCAAGACAGTGACATTATGTTTCAGAGCAAGTCCGCTTCTTGGTCTTACCTGTCCTTCGTATCCTTCGGGCAATTCCAATATAAGATTTGTCGGAATCAACTTGACTTCGGAAGGACCAATTATAATAGACTCCCGTGATGATGAACACAGATCCAGACCTGCAGAACCTTCAGTTTTATATTCCGGAACAATGACAGGATTTCCGGGATCGTATAGTTTATATTTTATCTTCAATTACATTTAATAAAAAAAGGTAGCTTAATAAATTAAGCTACCTGAATTATGATTTAAATATTTGAATTATGTGTAATCATCAACATTTAACAATCCGAACATTAAAGCTATAACTACAAAAATCATTCCTAATATGAATAATATAACGTTTATTATTCCAAGCCACATACCGATGTTTGCTAAAGTTCTGCCTGCTTCCGGAGATCTTCCGGCATTAATCTCATTCAATTCTTTCTTACCAACTATCCAGGCCGGAATGGATGCAAAAATTCCGCAAGCAATATAAGACAATATTCCGAGTACAAGTGCTATAATTGCATTCGAACTTGCGCTGCCTGAATTTTGCGGTTGACCGGAAGAAGGTGGCGGCGGAGGAGGAGGTGCATTGAAACTTGGCGGAGGAGGCGGTGGCGGAGGTGGTGGTGGAAAATTACCGCTTCCTGAATCAACTCTGAAAAGTGAATAATCTTTCATGTCAGTTTTAGTTTAATTTATAGTTCAGCTAATATAAATCATTAGTAAGAAAATATAAACACATTTTTTGATTTAGTCTGTAAAAATACATTGAGTGTATAGAGTGAGAGTGAATAAAGTGTATGGAGTTTATTTAATTATATTATCCCAAAATAATTTTTCACAATTCTGAGAAACATTCTTAAGTAAAACATCATATTCCATATTTTTTATTTCCGAGATCTTTTTAAGGGTATTTACAATATAAGACGGTTCGTTCTTTTTACCTCTGTATGGAACCGGCGGCAGAAACGGAGAATCAGTTTCAGAAAGTAATCTATCGACCGGCGTCCTCAATATAACTTCTGTTCCTGCATAATTTTTATAAGTAATATTTCCGCAATAGGAAACATAAAAATTATCAAGTTCTAAAATTTGATTTAGTTGTCTCTCATCACCACTGAAACAGTGGAACTGTCCGCTAAGATCTTCATCATAGTTTTCTTTTATAATATTGACAGCATCATCGATCGAATCTCTCGTGTGAATCACTATCGGCAGTTTATACGATTTTGCAATATCGATCTGTTTTCTGAAAAACTCTTTCTGGTCTTCTGAATTTGTTTTATCCCAGTAATAATCCAGTCCGGTTTCTCCTATAGCTACAACTTTTTCATGACCAAGTAATTTTTCGAGTTCATCAAATACAGAAAGCTTATTATCTTTTACATCACAGGGATGAACTCCAAGGGCACAATAAATCATATCATTCTTTTCAGACATATCTATGACTTCACGGGAAGTATTAAGGTCTACTGCCGGAACGATTATTCTTTCTATTCCTTCATCTTCAGCCCTCAGCAGAATTTCTGATAAATTGGTTTTTAATTCAGGGTAATATAAATGTGCATGTGTGTCAGTAATCAATTGGTTAATTGGTTAATTGGTTAATTGGTTAATTGGTTAATTGGTTAATTAGTTAATTGGTTAATTGGTTAAATGGTTAAATGGTTAAATGGTTTAATAATGTTAACTGGTTATCAAAAAATATTAAAATTATTATTTGACATAAAAAAACTTTAATAGTTTGAAACAATCTTTTTAATAAGTCTGGAAAAATTATTATAGGAATTTTTACCGGCTTCAATTACTTCTTCATGATTAGTAATGTTTCTTGACTGCTCTGATACTTTATTAGTTATACAGGAAATTGCAATGGTTTTTATTCCAAGACTGTTAGCATACAGAATTTCCGGTACAGTTGACATTCCGACTGCATCAATTCCAAACCCTGACAAATATTTTATNTCTGATCTTGATTCATATACCGGACCTGTCATACAGCAATAACTGCCATATCGCAATCCTATTTTTTCATCTGCTGCTATTTCTCTTACCTTATTTATGATTTTTTTATCGTAAAGCGTTTCTGAATTTTTAAAAGGAATTTTAAGATCAAGAAAGTTTAGATGTGAAGTTATAAGCATAAGATCTGAGACTCTGAAGTTTTTATTCAAACCGCCGGCAGCGTTGGTGATTATCAAAAGTTTTATGCCAAGTTTCTTTGCAATATTTACATTTTCGAGAATCTTTTCCGCAGAATAACCTTCATAGAAATGTCTTCTTCCTGAAAAAACTGCTACATCTTTACCGCAAATCTTTCCATTTGAAATTTTAATTTTATGAAATCCTGAATTATCTTCATATATGAGTTTGGGTGAAGTAAGTTCTTCAGTTAATTTCCCCAAACCTGACCCTAATATTATCCCCGTATTAATTTTCAAATCTTTAAAATTTAATCTGATAATTTATGTGTTTTTACTATTGAAAAAATATTTCCCGATTTTTTATAAATTCAGCATTTACTTAATTATTTTTCTTTATTTTACTTTATCAAATCAATACTGTCCAAAATTTTTCAAATAAATAAAAAAGCTTTAATAAAAAATGCTAATCTATATTTTTATCTGCTTAAATTTTTGAACCCGCCTGTGATAAATTGCCGAAAGAAATTCAGAGTATTGGCGAGAGTAAAAATTTCCT
>JAGQWH010000206.1 GCA_020437545.1 Ignavibacteriota bacterium | reverse complement strand
CCGGAACTTTCGGTGTATTCTGAAGCGCAAAAGTAACCTGAAAAACCGGACTTCTGCTCATGTCTCTTTGCTTTACAACAGAATCTACTATTTTTTCAAATGGTACCTCCTGATGTTCATAAGCACCAAGAGTGGAAGTTTTTACTTTTTGTAAAAGTTCATTAAAAGTCTCCTGACCGGTCACTTCACTTCGCAAGGCGAGAGTATTTATGAAGAATCCTATTAATGCTTCAGTCTCCTCCTGCTGTCTGCCTGCAATAGGACTTCCGATAGTGAAATTTTCCTGACCGCTGTATCTGTAGAGCAATACATTAAATGCAGATAATAATGTCATGAACATTGTAACGCCGTTCTTCTGAGATATTGCATTTAAAGAATCGGAAAATTCTTTATCAATGCTGAATGAAGCTATTGCACCTCTGGTACTTTGAACCGGAGGTCTCTCAAAATCTACCGGAAGCTGAAGCGGTTCTGAATCTTTTAATTTATCTTTCCAGTAACCGAGTTTTTTCTCAAGCACTTCGCCCTGAAGATAATTTCTCTGCCACATGGAAAAATCTGCATACTGAATTGGCAAAGGCGAAAGATCTGCTTCCCGATTTTCTTCATATGCTTTATAAAATTCAACAAGCTCTTTTACAATTATTGAAATTGACCAGCCGTCAGAAGCTATGTGATGAAGTGTTATGACAAGTATATGTTCATTATCATTGATTCTGATAAGAGTAGCTCGCATCATGTGATCCTCGGAAAGATCAAACGGAGAATTTATTGAATCGTTAATATAGTTTTGTAAACCATCCCCGTTATCTTTATAAACTGAACCATCGATCTGTTCCAGTTTCCAGCTGTCTTTTTCCTTTATATACTGAAATCCCAGGCCTTCATTTTCTCTAATAACAGTTCTTAAAACTTCATGTCTGTTTACAATATTCTGTAAAGCAAATTCCAGTGCCTCTTTATTCAATATTCCTTTTAATCTCAATACAGCCGGAATATGATATTGAGAAGTCCCCTCAAGACGATCAATAAACAACAATCGTTCCTGACTAAATGATAATGGAAGTCTTGAATAGGATGATCTGTCAAATGGTATTATCCTGGCTTTTTCAGCATTTATAAGATCGAAATCACCTGATTCGCTTTTCAAAAAGTCTAATATTTCTGTCTTATGTTCACTAAGCTTTGCAATTAATTCTTTATCAACTGCATCTTTATTTATATTTTTATCAATAATATAACGCAGTTTTCCATTTTCATGAAAAACCGAAATACCTTTTACCCGTGCTTCAGTTAAAAGATCAATAATATTTTTGTTCGAAATAGTCATTTAACTTTAAAATTCTGGAATTACAATTTCCTAAATAATAATTACAAATCAAAAACTTCTGATTCGTCATCTTTTTCTTTATTCGATTTAATTAAATCTATATACTTCCCGAGATCTGCAATACTTGTAAATTCAAATAATGATTTTATCGGAATATTTACCGAGAACTGTTTTCTGATTGCCGATACAGCTCTTGTTGCCAGTAAAGAATGACCGCCAAGTTCAAAGAAATTATCATGAATACCTATCTTTCCCAATCCGAGGAGATCCTGCCATATTGCTGCAAGTTTCTCTTCGGTTTCATTTCGCGGTTCCTCGTAATTTCCGCTTACTCCTGCCGTAATATCCGGATCAGGCAAAGCTCTTTTATCAACTTTTCCGTTAGGGGTTAATGGAATATTTTCCACTTCTACCCACACAGAAGGAACCATATATTCAGGAAGTTTGGCTCTAATATATGAAATTATTTCCTCTTTATCAAAATTATCTTCAGGTACAACATAAGCAGCTAATCTCTTATTACCAATGTTATCTTCTTTTGCAAGAATTACAGCTTTCTTTACTGAATCATGCTGCTGTAATATACTTTCGATTTCCCCGAGTTCGACCCTGTATCCGCGAATCTTTATCTGATCATCTGCCCTTCCGGTATATTCTATATTTCCGTCAGAGAGCCATCTTGCCATATCTCCAGTCCTGTATAATATTGCTTCCTGATCTTTAATGAACGGATCCTTTATAAATTTCTCTTTAGTTAAATCAGGTAAATTTAAATATCCTCTGGCTATCTGAACACCACCGATAAATAATTCACCGGTTACACCAACAGGAACAGGTTTCAGATCTTCATTCAGAATATAAAGCTGCGTATTATCGATCGGCTTTCCAATTGGCGGAAGCAAAGGAAGTTCTTTGCTGCTGTCAAGTTTATAACTGCTGACTACATGCGCTTCTGTCGGTCCGTATTGATTTACAATTGATATACCTTTTTCTATAACAGCTTTAATATCTTCAGTCACCTTTAATTGCTCACCGGCTGTGATTATCTGCTCAAGCGCTGATTTATCATCAGTTCTTTCCGTAACAATTTCAGAAAGATTCTTTAAGACTATGTACGGAACAAATAAATGAGTAATTCCATATTTTACAATATCTTTCGTAACCTCTTCCATATCAATTCTTCGTTCAGCACTGATAAGGCAAATCGTACTTCCGAAACAAAGCGTTGAGAATATTTCCTGAAAACTAACATCAAAATTCAGACTTGTAAACTGAAGTACTTTCCTTTTCTTATTTTCAAATTGTTTATCCTGCCACGAAAGTAAATTAACAAGTCCTCCTCCCGGCATTCTGACACCTTTAGGATTGCCGGTCGAACCAGATGTATAAAGCACATAAGTAAGATTATCCGGCTTTACTTTTTGGTCTGAGTTTGAATTCTTTTGATCTCTAAGTTCTTTGTTACTATCATCAATTTTTATTACTTCAACATTACTTCCAAAATTTATCTTATCATTAATAAATTTACTGCTTAACATTATTTTTGCACCGGTATCCTTAAGCATAAAATGAATTCTTTCCTGTGGATACTCAGGATCGATCGGTACATATGCTCCGCAGGCTTTTAATATTCCGATTATACCTGCGATCATATTTACAGAACGCTCTATACAAATTGGAACTAACGTTTCTTCCGTCACCCCTTTGGATCTTAATAAATGTGCAATTTGATTTGATCGTTCATTGAGTTCTCTGTATGATACTTTCTCATCTTCAAATTCAATTGCCGGTATATCCGGATTCTTTTCTGCCTGCTCTTCAAAAAGGTCAACAAGACTCTTATCTTTAGGATATTCAACAGCAGTGTTATTAAAATCAACTACAACTTGTTTCTCTTCTTCAGGAGAAAGTAATTTTATATCATTTATAATTTCTGCTTCATCACTGATTATCTGCATCAATACATTTTCAAAATGCTCCTTTATCTCTGATACAAATTCCTCTTTTAAGATCTCTTTGTTATAATTGAAATTAACATTGATCTCCTGAACTCCCCCGACAAGTATTGTCATCGGATAGTTGGTCTGATCTTTCATTTTTACATCTTCGATCTTCAAAGTCCATTCCTGAGACATTATAATATCACTTACAGGATAATTCTCAAATACAAGAATGCTGTCAAACAGATCTCCGCTTACACCTGTCCAGCTCTGAATTTCCTGTAACGGCGTGTACTGATATTGTCTTGATGACACCTGATCTTTCTGAATATCCTGTAACCAGACATCTGTCCTCTTTCCTTTTTCTAAATTTGAATGAAGCGGAAGTGTATTTATATACAATCCGACCCTCTGCTCAATTCCCTGAAAATCATCAGGACGTCCTGAAACAATTACTCCAAATGTAATATCTTCATTTCCGGTATACTGATGTAAAAGATATGACCATACTCCCTGAATTAATGTGTTAAGTGTAATGCGATGGGACTGTGCATAATTTTCAGCTTTTGTCGAAATTTCATTATTCAGTTTTAAAAGAAGATTACCATATTCACCTACACCCTTGGTTCTGTCTGAAGTACTTCCAATGAACGGAAGCAAAGTGCTTTCCTCAACTCCGCTCATATATTCACGCCAGTATTTTTCCTGCTGTGCTTTATCCGATCTTTCCAGATATCTGATATAATCTTCAAACCTGTCTTCAACTCTCTCTTCAGGTTTCTTACCTGATAACAGTATCTCATAATTATTCAAAAACTCTCCCATCAAAATCGACAATGACCAACCGTCAAACAATATATGATGTGATGTCCATAACATTTTATATCTGTTCTCTTCAAGCTTTATCAGAGTAATTCTCATCAAAGGTACTTCTTTAAAATCAAATCCTTTTGCATGATCATTTTCCTCAAGTTCCTTGAGTGCTGCAGCCTGTTCGTCTGAATTCATATTGCTGTAATCCAGAACTGTCAAAGGCAGTTCAGCATTTTTATAAACACACTGCACCGGTATAGAGAATTCCTCAAAATAAAAACCGCTTCTTAAAATGCTGTGATCTTTAAGTAAATAATTCCAGCTCTTTTTAAGAATATCAATATCAGGTTTATTCATATAGCAGCTCAACTGCTCGGTATAAGCGCCTGATTCTGAATCATATAATGCATGGAAAAGCATACCCTGCTGTAATCCGCTTAATCTGTATATGCTTTCAAGAGATTTTTTTCTAATGTTTCCTTTGTAATCTTCTTCAAGAAACTTATCCAGTTCATTATAACTTATCTCATTTCCAAGTCCGTAATCAGATGGCGTGAATACAGATCCGGATTTCTGCTGTTCAATACAGTGAGTTATCAAAGCTTCAAGATTCTCTTTGTATTTTTCAGTAAGCCCTGTAATAGTTTCTTCATTATAATATTTATCACTGTAAGTCCAGTTGACTAAAAGCTCACCGCCTCTTATCATTCCGTTAACAGAAAGTTTCTCGCTAATGACCTGCTCCTCACTTCTGAATTCACCCGCTGACTCTCCTGCTCCCGAAAACCATTTACTGCTGCCGACTGCCTGATCAAGCTGTCCGAGATAATTGAATACAATATCCCAGTATGCTTTGTCAGAATATTTTTCTTCTTTATTTATATATTTCAAAACACCGAATCCCAAACCTTTGTCCGGTACTCTTCGTAGCTGTTCTTTAACACTCTTGATCGAATCCGATATATTAATTCCGGAATTTAACTCAAGTAAAACAGGATACAGACTGGTGAACCAGCCTACCGTCCTGCTTGTATCAATATTTTCAATTAAGCTTTCCGATATACTTTCCCTTCCGTGACCTTCCATTCCTATTACAACTTTCTCATCCGAATTCCATTCACTTACAGTCATTGCAAGAGCACAAAGTAAAATGTCATTTATCTCAGTATGATATACTCCCGGTACTTCTGACAATAGAAGTTTGGTTTGCTTCTCATCAAATTTTATAATACTGCTTTTAATATCTTTTGCTCTTACTATACCCTCATATTTTTTATCAACTTTAATCGGCACATAACTTCCGATAGTTTTGCTCCAGTATTTTTCCTGTGATAATAGATCTTTACTCTTTCCGTATTGCTCTAGCACTTTAAACCACTGTCTGTATGAACTCGATTTTTTTCCAAGATCTGTTTCCTTATTGTCTGAAAATCCTGTAAGTAAAAGCTCAAAATCTTCAAGAATTATTCTCCATGAAACTCCGTCTACAGCAAGGTGATGAATGATAAGTAACAATCTGTTTTCTTTCTCATAATCAGGAGTCTGCATCAATACAAATTTTACGATCTGACCTTTTTCAATATCAAGCGCTGACTGATACCTGTCACCGATCTCTTTTACTCTGTTACCAAACTCATATTTTTCTTCTGTTCTCAGATCTTCAACTATAAATTCTCCATAATCTGAACCGTATTCCTGTGTCCACTTTCCATCTGAATTTGAATATGTAAATCTCAAAGCATCATGATGTGATGTCAATTGTTTCATAGCTTTCTCTAGCATCTCAGGAGTAGCATTTTTATTAACAGACAATAAAATGCTTTGATTAAAATGAGATACATTTTCATTCTCTTCTTCAAAGTACCACTGCTGTATAGGCAAAAGTCCGGCTTCACCTGTTAGTTCACCCTGCTCGCCTGTTACTGCTGATAAAGTCCTTTCAGCTATTACTTCTGACAAGCCTGCAATTGTCTGATGAATAAATATGTCTTTTGGCCTTAATTCGTATCCGAGACGTCTTGCGCGACTGAGTACCTGAATTGTAATTATAGAGTCACCACCCAGCTCAAAGAAATTATCATGAATACCGACCTTGTCAATATGAAGTAAATTTTTCCAGATCTCAGCAAGCGCAGT
>JAGQWH010000205.1 GCA_020437545.1 Ignavibacteriota bacterium | reverse complement strand
AAGACACTAAGGCACAAAGAATTATAAAAGAATTTTATTGTTAACATCCTCGTTCCTAAACTTTGTTCATTTGCTCGTTCCCAAACTCCCAGACTGTCCGAAAACGCATTTTTGCCTCGAAGACTCAAAGACTCTAAGAATAAAAAACTTTCAAATACTCATTCCCAATTCGCCGAAGCGAATTTGGAACAAGGTTTGCTCGTTCCCAAACTCCGTTTGGGAACGGACTTGATCAAGAAGCTCTGCTTCAATCCTTTAACCCCATTTCAAAATTACTTTCAGTTTAATTCTTTTCTTACTTAATTAAAGTAAAAATACTTATCCAAATATGAAACAGAGTTTCATACAAAAGTGCGTTCCCAAACTGGAGTTTGGGAACGAGTAAATGAATAAAGAATTCTCAATTATTAATCTTCGAGACTTTGAGTCTTCGAGGCAAAGGATAGTTGAATTTTTCACTGATTATAAAATTTTTTTAAGTTATTTTGCTCAGATGAATAACCCCGACTGTATATTTTGTAAAGTTGTGAAAGGAGAGATACCTTCTTACAAGATCTATGAAGATGAAAAATTCATAGCTATTCTTGATCTTTTCCCTAATACTAAAGGAATGAGTCTTGTACTTACAAAAGATCATTACGATTCTTATGCAGTTGATATGGATGATGAAATCTATTCTGAATTCTTTCTCGCAGCTAAGAAAATTTGTAAAATGCTGGACGAAAAACTGGGAGTAAGCCGTTCAACAATAGTAATGGAAGGAATGGGAATAAATCATGCGCACATAAAATTGTATCCAATGCATGGACTGGATAAGGAATTTAAAGCAATTGAATCTCCGGAAAGAGTATTCTTCGAAAAATATCAGGGATATACAACGACTCTGATGGGACCACAGGCAACCGAAGAAGAGTTAACACAAATCAGAAATCTATTTAAATAATATAAAATCATTTTTAAAGAGAGATCCTGCAGATAATTGCCGGATCGCTGTTCAATATTTTTAAATTTAAAAAATTAATTTGAAATACAACTTTACTGAAATAGAAAAAAAGTGGCAGGACTACTGGGATGTTAACAGGACATTCAGAACTCCCGACATAAATGAGCTTGATCATTCAAAGCCTAAATATTATGTACTTGATATGCTTCCTTATCCAAGCGGTGACGGACTTCATGCAGGTCATCCGGAAGGATATACCGCGACAGATATTATTGCCCGGTTTAAAATAATGAACGGATTCAATGTGATGCATCCGATGGGCTGGGATGCTTTTGGTTTGCCGACCGAACAGTATGCAATGAAAACCGGTATCCATCCGAAAATTAGATCAGAAGAGTGTATCGCAAAATTCAAAATGCAGCTTAAATCGTTTGGTTTCTCTTATGACTGGGAAAGAGAAATAAATACTTCAGATGAAAACTTTTTCAAATGGACCCAATGGATATTTCTGAAAATATTTAATTCATATTATGATGAGAAAGACAATAAAGCAAAGCCAATAACCGAACTTGAGATACCTTCAGGATTAAATGAAAAAGAAAAATTTGATTTTATTAATTCACACAGACTGGCGTATCTTGCTGATGTGCCGGTTAACTGGTGTCCTGAATTGGGTACAGTGCTTTCTAATGAGGAAGTCCCGGAGCAGATAGAAAAAGGTTTTACAGTTATCAGAAAAAACATGCGTCAGTGGAATCTGCGCATTACAAAATATGCGGACAGATTGCTTTCGGATCTTGATAAACTGAACTGGCCGGATAATATAAAGGAGCTTCAGAGAAACTGGATCGGTAAAAGCATCGGCGCATCTGTAAAATTTAAGATCAAAAGTAATGATGCAGAAAATGAAAAATTCATAGAAGTATTTACAACAAGACCGGATACTATTTTCGGGGTAACATATCTGATTCTTTCTCCTGAGCATTCATTTGTGAAAGAAATTACTACCAATGAACATTCTGCAAAAATAGAAGAATACATTCTGAAGTCAGAAAGGAAATCTGATCTTGAAAGAACCGAATTATCAAAAGAGAAGACCGGTGAATTTACGGGAGCATTTGCAATAAATCCCGTAAACGGAAAAGAGATACCGATACTTATAGCAGATTATGTGTTAGCAAGTTACGGAACCGGTGCTATCATGGGTGTTCCCGGTCATGATGAAAGAGACAACGAATTTGCAAGAAAACTGAATCTTGAAATACTGCCGGTAGTAATACCAGGTGATATTAAAGGTGAAGAAATCAATATTTTCAAAGAGAAGACAGTCAATGGCGAAGAGTGTTTTTCCGGTAAAGGAATCTCGGTCAATTCGGATTTTCTGAATGATTTAAAAAGCGAAGACGCTATTTTTAAAATGAATAACTGGCTTGAGGAAAAAGGAGTCGGAAAGAAAACCATTAATTTTAAATTAAGGGACTGGTTGTTTTCGAGACAGAGATTCTGGGGTGAACCGTTTCCAATAATTCATTTTGAAGACGGGACGTATAAAGCGCTGGATGAAAGTGAACTTCCGGTTACACTTCCCGATGTAGTTTCATACAAATCAAGCGGAACAGGGGAGTCGCCACTTGCTATCATTGATGAATGGGTAAATACTGTGGATAAAGAGACCGGAAGAAAAGCAAAACGCGAAACAAATACAATGCCGCAATGGGCAGGATCCTGCTGGTATTTTTTAAGATATCTTGATCCTGATAATGAAAATGCACTGTGTGATATTAATAAGGAAAAGTTCTGGATGCCGGTGAATCTGTATATTGGCGGAGCGGAGCATGCAGTACTTCATTTGATCTATGCAAGATTCTGGTATAAAATTTTATATGATCTTGGATATGTAAATTATGAAGAACCGTTCAATACTTTATTCAATCAGGGAATGATACTCGGAGAAGACGGAGTCAAGATGAGCAAATCCAGAGGCAATGTAATTAACCCTGATGATGTGATAAGGGATTTCGGAGCGGATTCGATGAGACTTTTTGAAATGTTCATGGGACCTCTCGAAGCAACAAAGCCATGGAGCACTAAAGGAATAGAAGGACTTAACAGATTCCTGAAAAGAGTATGGAGACTTGTGGTAGATGAAGATACGGGAAAGCTTAATGTGAAGATTGTTGATGATGAGCCGGATGAAAATTTAAATAAATTATTGAATAAGACAATAAAAAAAGTCACTGAAGATATTGATGACGGTGACATGAAATTCAACACTGCAATCTCATACCTTATGATCTTCGTTAATGAATTATATAAGCTTGAGAATTACAGTAAGTCTGTACTTGAAAAATTCATATTACTTCTCTCTCCGTTTGCGCCGCACATTAGTGAAGAGCTTTGGGAAATTCTCGGAAATAAAAACAGCATAGTAAAAGAACCCTGGCCCGCTTATGATAAGGAACTGATCAAAGAAGAAAAAGCTACAATTATCTTTTCTGTAAACGGTAAAGTAAGATCAAAGCAGGACTTTGCAATTGATACTGATGTGAAAGTTCTTGAAGATGAAGCGCTGGACAATGAGAATGTAAAAAAATACATACTTGGAAAAAACATTGTTAAGATCATTACTGTAAAAAATAAAATGGTAAATGTTGTTGTCAATTAAAAAAAAATAAGTCAATAAAAGTCTATTGACATAAAAGTAAATTTTTTGCAATATTGCATTAAACCAAAAAGACAACAATTTTGCAATCTAAAGAAATCTTAAATAAGCTTCAGGAAATTGGATTCAGGGAATACGAATCGAAAATATTTTTGGTATTGTTAAAAGGTTCGGTGCTGAGCGCATCAGAAATAGCAGACAAAGCAGATATAAGGAGAACAGCAGTTTACGAGATTCTGAAATCATTCACTGCCCGGGGATTTTGTAATGAGATCGAGACCAATACAATTTTAAAGTATGAGATGATCGATCCGAAAGTGATTGCGGACAAGATAGAAAAGGAGATTAGTCAGAACAGCAAAACAAGACTTGAGAAACTTAAATCGACTTTCAATGATTTTAACACATTGTATAAATCGGATGTCTCATCAGAAACCAACAATGTTAATATTGAGCTGATCAGAGGATTCAATAAACACCGGCAGACAAAATTCATAGAGCTTTTTAAGAATGCAAAGACCGAGATTTTGTTTATGATAAGACTTGAAGGGTTTGTTTCAGATGAACTTGATCTTAATGCAAGGGAATTTTTTAAAAGAGGCGGAATCATTAAATCAATATATGAGTCTACACTTAATTTCAAGATCATAAAAAATAATTCCAGACAAAATGCGACTTTTGAAGATTTAATTAGGATCTGCAGAAAATTTGAAAAGTCAGGTGAGCAGGTAAGATTATCAAAATCAGAACTTCCAAACATGACAATATTTGACAGAGAAACAGTTTTTACAAACATACAGGACAAATCTTTACCGAGACACAGTAATGCAGATGTAATTATAAAGAATAAAGATTATGCAAACAGGATGATAGATCTGTTCGGATATTACTGGAATAATTCTTTTACTTTAGATGAAATAAAGACAACGGATGACACGAAAGTTAGAAAAGGCGTTAAAAGAAAATCAAAACAAAAAACACTTAATTCATAATTTAAAATCATTTGTTTCGGAGGAAAAAATGAAAAAAATTAAATTAAATCAGGTCTCAGCAGCTCTTATCGTGATCTGTCTTGTATTTTTAACAGGCTTGAACAGTGTTTCAGCCGGAGTTTCAACAGTAAGGGAATTAAAAGGAAAAGTAGTCTATGCAAATGACATGACGCCTGTATCAGGCGGTGTTATTGAAGTTTTTCTATACTCGGATGATGAAGAGAATGGAAAAATGATAGAGAGAGTTAATATTAATTCTGCAGGTGAATTCTTACTGACCAGTGTAAACGGAAATGAAACAGACGGTATAAAAATCATGTGCTATCCTGATGATATTCAGGACAATAATTCAGGATTCAGCAAAGAACAAGTTAATCTTTCCGATGTCAGAAAGGTAAATGATAAGGCTTATGATATAATTATTGAGGTAAAAAGAGTTGGTACGGATAAAAAACTGGATTAGAAATAAAAGATTTTGTCAGATAATAAAATACGTCCTTGAAAACAAGTAAGATTTAATGAGGGTTGGGTCTGCTTGCTACATCCCCTCTCAGGGAAAGGAGGGGATTCAAGGATGTTTAATACAACTTAAGAATAAATTTTTTAAAAGTCTATTAAAATTTTCATATTCTAAAATAAATTTTTAATTACAAATTCCTTTTGATCAGGGATAAATAAGAAAAGCATTTCAGTATTCTGGAATGCTTTTTTTATATTTTATTTGGAATACTTAAAGATTATTTTTTTCATTATTTTGCAGTAAATTATAATATTAATGTATCATACCATTCATTTCTCTCTTAGCGAAGCAACAAATCTGCTGCCCGATCTTAAAATAAAATTAGCAAAAATTTTGGAATTGAAAAAAGCTCTTGATAAAAAAGGCTATGATATATACAGACATCAGTATTTTGGCGGAATCGGTCCGAACGGTACGGGTAAATATCCTTCCGAACTTGAAGAACTTATAATCAATATTAACAAGATCACTGAGAAAGGAATTTTGATAAAAGGAATTGACAACGGTCTGATAGATTTTCCTCATATAAGGGAAAATGGCGAGGAGGTTTATCTCTGCTTTCTTCTTGGTGAGGAAAGCATAGAATACTGGCATTATATAGAAGACGGATTTGGCGGAAGAAGAAGTATTGACAATCTTTAATTTAAAATTAAATTAATTAAAATTCTTATCTATTAACAAATATGAATCTGCTTAACAAAGTTATTGTTCCCGCTATACAGGTTTTGCCTAAAAGTGTGGTTAAGGTCTTTGCCAATAAATATATTGCCGGAGATAAGATCTCCGATGCAGTCAGTACGGTACAAAACCTTAACAACAGTAAACTAATGGCTACAATGGATGTACTCGGTGAATCCATTACGGACAGATCTGAAGCAATAAAATCGAGAGATGAAAATATTGAAGTACTTGAGGCAATTAATAAGAATGATCTTGATTGTAATTTATCAATTAAGCTTACAATGCTCGGATTGAATATTGATTATGATTTTTGTCTGGGTCTTGTGAGTGATATAATGGAGAAAGCAAAGAGTGTAAACAGATTTGTAAGGATAGATATGGAAGATTCATCCGTTACCGGATCAACTATCAGAATATTTGAAGAGATAAGGAAAAAGTATGAGAGTGTCGGAATAGTGATACAGGCTTATCTCCGAAGAAGTGAAAAAGATGTAATAAGGCTGTCT
>JAGQWH010000204.1 GCA_020437545.1 Ignavibacteriota bacterium | reverse complement strand
ATTAAAACGGGGAATCTGCGGGGACTAAAAAGGAAAAAAGTTGAACTGATAATCAGATTGTCAGAAAGCCAAATAATAAAATTGTGATGAATGGGAAAGAGATTGAAATAAAGGAGTAAGAATCCGGAATGATAAGTTAAAGTTTGAATTGGCTTTGGAATGAGATCAATCAACTGAAGAAAGAATTGCTGATATAAAATAATAAAACTAAAAAGTCCGGGAAAGCCGCGAAACTGATAAATTAACAGTACCGGAATTTATGGAATAAAGTCAGGATACGGTAGAATAAAAGAAAAATGAAGAAGGAATCCGGGAATATGTTTAATATTGCCGGGTAGATGCCCTGGAAAGAAAACTTTACATCCGGGAAAGGAATGAATCGGTGACAGAAAATTCAAAACAGGTACAGGAAAAAGGGGTGAACGTGCCGGAAAAAAGTGTGTAGCTCGAGGAAAATTGTGTAGACGCTCCGGAAAATAGAAAACAGGTGCCGGAAAAATGAGTGTACGTTCCGGAAAAAAGAAAACAGGTGTTGGAAAAGTGAGTGTACGTTCCGGAAAAAAGTGTGCACGCTCCGGAAAATTGAAATCAGGCAGTGGAAAACATGGTGTACGTTCTGGAAAAAAGTGTATCAGCCTTGGAAAAGTAAGTGTACGTGCCGGAAAAAAGTGTGCACGCCCCGGAAAATATTGAAAATCAGAACAGACACTGTAAAATTGAAGTATTTGTCAGTAAAAATCATAAAAAATAATTTCAATTAGTCAAAGAAGAGTTTTTACGCCTGATTTAAGCAATATAAATCAAATCTTACTAAAGAAAAGTCCTGTTTTGATCCGAAGTCCGGAAATAAATTACTTTAAATTTAAAGGAGAAAAAGATTCAGACTTTAGATTCCGGGATCCCCGCTCTCGCCTGCTGTTAAAATCATTTCTTACTGCAAAAGTATTCAATGCAGGCGGGCGGGGATGACAGTGCGGGGGAGGGTTAAGATTATAAAGTCAAGATTTAGAACCAATTCCGGTATTTGAGCCGATGTTGGTGTTCCAAAAAATTTGCAGGAATAATTTGATAAAATAGCTACAGTCCAGGCAAATTTTTTGGTCACCAACATCAAACTATCTTGCCGGATGAAACAATTTTTTCAACTCAGAACCTTCAACTATAATATTGAATCTTGTTGATTCTGGTATATAATCCCTGCGGTATTCATTTGTCCATACATATCAGGAAACTATCATGATCAGATAAACAATATAAATACTGAGAAATAAAAAACCTTCCCACTTTACAAGCTGTCTTCCTCTGCCGATGAATATAAATGCAAACAATAAAATACCCGCGAGGATGTTTACATAAATATCGAACAATGATGCATGATTTATTCTGAAGGGAGAGGCGACAACGGAAACACCTAGCACAAAGAATATATTGAATATATTCGATCCGACAACATTCCCTATGGCAATATCAACATTCTTTTTTCTGACAGCCGCTATGGAAGTTGCAAGTTCGGGAAGAGAAGTGCCAATGGAAACAATAGTCAACCCGATCACCCTTTCCGACAAACCGATCATCAGTGCTATTTCGACAGCACCTTTCACTATAAGATTTCCGCCGATGACCAGTCCGGCAAATCCAATTAATAAAAATATAATGGATTTTAATATTGTTAATTCAACCCTGCCGGAATCTTCATCAGCGGTGCCGTTCTGGGAAACTTTAATATTATAGACAAGAAATATCGAGAAGAAGAGAAGTAAGATTATCCCGTCTGTTCTGGACAGAAAATCAAAATCCGCTCCGTCAAATCTGACATCACTTACCAGAAAAAAAAGAGCAACAGCCGCAAGCAGACTCATAGGTATTTCAAGCCAGGTAGTATCTTTCTTTACAGTCAGAGGATAGACCATGGAGGAAATTCCGAGAATACACAGAACATTAAAAATATTACTGCCGAGTACATTTCCGAGAACCATGTCAGAATTACCTTCCAAAGCAGCTACTAAATTTACAACAAGCTCGGGTGCGGAAGTTCCGAACGCTACAACCGTCAGTCCGATGACAATGTCTGGAATGCCTAACTTTGATGCAAGAGAAGAGGCTCCCTCTACGAGTTTGTTTGCGCCGATTATTAAGAGTACAAAGCCTGCTATGAGAATTAAGAAACTGATCATTTGCTTAAAAGTATTAGGTATTAAGTATTAAGTACTGAGTATTGAGTATTGAGTATTGGGTATATAATTTTAAAAAATAGTATAAATCAGATTCGCAAAAACTTTGTACAATATAATAAATATAATAATTGAATGGGAGTTTTGAATTTTAGGAAAAAAATGTACCGGAGGTATATAACTAAATTAGATCTGAAAATTGTTCGAGCAACCATTCTTTATGAACTATTTTATTCTCGTCGGTTAATTTTTTCATTGTTTCATACAGATCAGAACTATTGCCGGAAAGTTTTGCTGACAATAATTTCCGGTAGTAGCAGGCAAAGTTATCATTCAACTCTCTCTTTTCATCAGAAACATCCTTATTGTTTTTTAGGAAATGCTTATATGAATCCAGCAGGGAGTATGCTTCATCTGAATATTCAAGTTTATAATAGATCATCAGGTACAGATTCCTGATATCATACTTAAAAAGCAGGAAGATCATTTCGACTTTTGAAACATACCCGAGAGCTTTCTCAAAATTATTTCTTTTGAATTCGATCAAAGCAAATCCGAAATTATAGAAGGATTCTTTTTTATCGGAATTGAGAAAATGTGTATATCTGAGAATAAAGCTTTCAGCTTCAGTCAGTTTACTCAGATCAGTAAAATTCTGAATGATAAGCCTGTATAACACAAAAGATATTTGATGCCCTTTCTCTGGGTTGAAAATATCGTCATCAAGTATTTTATTGTATAGAATATATAGCTTTTCCTTATCATTCACTTCGCTATATACGTTATGCAGAACTGTAAAAAAATTTAACTTTGTATCATCACTGAACAAATGACGATATTTATAAAAAAGATCTGCAGTCTTATCAGCCAGGGTGACATTTTGTTTATCAATTGATAGCATATAATTATACAAGCACATCTCCAGTATGTCTTTATCCTGTTTCCTGATTCCCTTTTTATTTTTTAAATATGAAATGAAATTGCTGAAGTCAATACTTGCGGTAAAGTGTTCAACCGTATCATCGTCGGTGACTATATTGTTGTTCATTTTTCTTTTTCCGGAATTATCTATAAGGTTGCCTGCGCACTGAAAAAAATAAATCAATAAATAAATATTGCATTCGATGTACCCTTTATCAGCCCGGTTGTTGTTGTAATTATTCTTCAGATCAAGCATATAGAAATAGTATAAATCTGCAAAATGCATTCCGTTATATTCTTCAACTAAATTGTCAATATTATTCAAAGAATCTGAGAATAAATTAGAAAACTGTTTATCAAGATTTTTTTTTATAAGGGCATCCAGCAAGTTTATCCTTTCTCGAAATTTATTTGACCTTGCAAACTCAGTAGCAAGGAATTCTTCAGCCATTTTGGTAAGTTCAAAAGAAAGTACTCTCAAAACATTTTCAGCTTTTGATTTATTAAATTTTTCTTCCGGATGAAGCTTACTGAAGATCTTTTCGGCAGTAAATTTTGAATTTTCAAAATCAGGATAGTAAGATTTCATTATCTTGTAAAAGGGAGTCAGATCTCTTCCGTGAGAAAAGTAAGGAGAAGCGACAAATTTCTCGAAATTTTTGATCTCTTCTTTTGTAAACGTTTTGAGGATCTGGATGAGTTTAGTGTCTTTCATATCACTTTCATATTTCCTGTATATTTGCCTGATTTAAATTCAGGAACGATTTTAACAGAACAAACCAATAATTAGCTAAAGTTAAAGAATATTTTTATTAAAAAAACTGTAATGCTTTATACTTGCCGCTTATACTATTAATCTTTAAAAAAATCATAAAATCAAATTCCGGATCCAGATTCTTTAAAATGCAAATCCATATTTACTGTAATAATCGGGAAAAATTTTCTTTGGACTAATTGAAAATAAATTTTAGTTTTGTATCAGTGCACAGAAAAATACCCTTTAAGTGGGCAGACAGAACACCGTTAGAGCTGACGGATGTTTTTTAATGTATATAAAGAAAAATAGTGAAGACAGTGAAAGGATACAGGCTCAGACCTCAAACACAAGCATTGATAAACAAGATCAGATCAATTTTACAAAGCTATAATGATACGGTGATCACGAAAGTGACAAAATGTTATATAAGAAATTAAAGGCGAAGCAATGATCTATCCGCTGCTGCGTATAAATAATAAAAAGTCAATATAAAGTATTTAAGAAATTATCAGGGTGAAAAGATCATCAGCTTTCTGAACTTCAAAAAATTCTTTCGGATTGAGGAAGTAAAATTTTATATAAAATCAACTCCACCAAAATACATTCATTAATCAAACAAAAAAGGAAAACAGTAATGAAAAAATTATTCTTTATTTTGCTTTTAATCTTGATCTTTACAGGCTACAGCACTGCTCAGTGGACTGAGCAAACTTCAGGAATTTCAACCTTGCTCTATTCCGTATCTGCCGTGGATAATAATATTGTCTGGGCATGCGGTGCAGGAGGCAAAGTTTTGCGGACTGTAAATTCAGGAGATAACTGGTCTGTCACGGCATCTCCGAATTCTTCGCTTGATCTTCACACAATTCAGGGAATTGATGCTCTTACGGCATTAGTAGGCGGCTCCGATTCCACAGCCGGTTATGCATTTAAAACTGTTGACGGAGGTGCTACATGGTCTCAGACTTTTATGCAGCCGGGAGGTTTTATTAATTCAGTAGATCTGTTCAATGGATTTCCGGTTTGCGGATTACTGGGAGACCCTGTAGGGGGCAGATGGTCACAATTTGTCAGTTATGATTTCGGCTCTACCTGGGATTCAACCGGATATTACAATCCTGCACCTCCGGGAGAAGGCGGCTGGAATAATTCATTCTTCCAGGCTACACCGAGCTTTTTTTCATATTACGGTACAAACAATACAAAAGTATATCAGCCGTTTGCAAACGGAACTATACTGACTCATCCGACTCCCGGACTGACAAACTCATATGCGATCTGGGGTAATGATAATTCCAGATTAATGACCGGTGGAGATAACATAATGCTTTACACTACTGATGGAGGATTTTCATGGACAAATGTAAATGCATTAGGTACCGGAGATATCGGAGGAATTGTAGGTGCCGGTTCCAACTGGTATTACGTAAGAGGTTCATCTGTATATTACTCTCCGAATGACGGAGGTACCTGGTTTAATAATTATACTGCTACGGGAACATATTATCACATTGCTCTTTCTCCTTATGGAAAATATATGTGGGCTGTCAGAGACAACGGAGGAATCTCAAGAAATCTATTTGACCCAGCTCTGCCTGTAGAACTTACATCTTTTATTTCGACTATAAACGGAAGCAATGTGACTTTAAACTGGAGCACTTCACGTGAAGTCAATAACACCGGTTTTGAAATTGAGCGGTCTGAGGTAAGAGCTCAAACGTCAGAGGTATGGACAAATATTGGTTTTGTGAATGGAAACGGCAACACAGCTGAAAACCATTTCTATGAATTCACTGACAGAGGTCTCAATCAGGGTAAATACAATTACAGACTGAAGCAGATAGATTTTAACGGCAATTTTAATTATCACAATTTAAGCAATGAAGTGATAATAGGACTGCCGGGTAAATTTAATTTATCACAAAACTTTCCTAATCCGTTTAATCCTTCGACGAAGATTAGTTATGAACTACCATTTGATGGGAATGTAAGTTTGAAAGTTTTTGACATGACAGGAAAGGAAGTAATGACTCTTGTAAATGAATTCAGATCAGCCGGATATTATACAGTAACATTCAGCGGAGTAAATCTTTCGACGGGAGTGTATATCTACAGGATCTCGGCAGATGCAAACGGACAGAGTTTTAGTTCGGAGAAGAGAATGGTACTTGTGAAATAATTAAAAATTTCAAATTTCAAATATTTCCAGTGATTATTATAATCAATTAATTTATTCAATCGGGATCCGGAAAATTTCCGGATTCCGATTTTTTAATTACTCATCATTGCATGCAGCTATAAACATAATAAAAATTTAACAGGGGAGTTAAACTGATTTAGCTTTTGAGCAATTACTGTTAATCCAAGATAGTTAGATTATTATTTCTAAAATGAAAATTTTTATATAGTCTGAACTTTTTAGTTACAAGCAACACTATTGATACCTGTGAGACTTTCCGAAAGCACTTTTTAGCCTCAAATCCGCCGCCTGGAAGTGA